>NZ_JBHFJH010000001.1:279773-543571 GCF_057334655.1 Paenibacillus sp. AGC31 | reverse complement strand
CGCTGGGTAGCTATGTACGGACGGGATAAACGCTGAAAGCATCTAAGCGTGAAGCCCCCCTCAAGATGAGATTTCCCAGTATGTAAGACCCCTTGAAGACGACGAGGTAGATAGGCTGGGGGTGGAAGTGCAGCAATGCATGGAGCTGACCAGTACTAATCGGTCGAGGGCTTATCCAATAGCAAGTTCTAAATCGCATGTTTCGTTTCGAATCTAGTTTTCAGAGAACAACACTCTGAAATGTAAGCTACGCGTTTGGTGGCGATGGCGGAGGGGTTCCACACGTACCCATCCCGAACACGACCGTTAAGCCCTCTAGCGCCGATGGTACTTGGACCGCAGGGTCCTGGGAGAGTAGGACGCCGCCAAGCGAAACCCCATTGGGGTATTTTTTTTCGAAAATTGATAAGGGCCCTTAGCTCAGTTGGTTAGAGCGCACCTCTGATAAGGGTGAGGCCGGTGGTTCGAGTCCACCAGGGCCCATAGCAAGACCACAACAAGAAATACACCAGAGTATGGGGCCATAGCTCAGCTGGGAGAGCGCCTGCCTTGCAAGCAGGAGGTCAGCGGTTCGATCCCGCTTGGCTCCACCATTCCCTGATAGCTCAGTTGGTAGAGCACTCGACTGTTAATCGAGTTGTCACAGGTTCGAGCCCTGTTCGGGGAGCCAGTAAGGCCCGTTGGTCAAGGGGTTAAGACACCTCCCTTTCACGGAGGTAACAGGGGTTCGAATCCCCTACGGGTCATAATATGGAGGCTTAGCTCAGCTGGGAGAGCATCTGCCTTACAAGCAGAGGGTCGGGGGTTCGATCCCCTCAGCCTCCACCATATAAACTTTATAACGACGCGGGGTGGAGCAGCCCGGTAGCTCGTCGGGCTCATAACCCGAAGGCCGCAGGTTCAAATCCTGCCCCCGCAATTATACTTTCCTTTGAGAAAGTGATCTGGAACCGTGGTGTAGTTGGCCTAACATGCCTGCCTGTCACGCAGGAGATCGCGGGTTCGAATCCCGTCGGTTCCGCCATTTTTTTAATGTAGTAAGGCTCGGTAGCTCAGTCGGTAGAGCAGAGGACTGAAAATCCTCGTGTCGGCGGTTCGATTCCGTCCCGAGCCACCATTTATAACACTATGTAATACGCCGGTGTAGCTCAACTGGTAGAGCAACTGACTTGTAATCAGTAGGTTGGGGGTTCAAGTCCTCTCGCCGGCACCATGTAATCCTGGAGGATTAGCGAAGCGGCCAAACGCATCAGACTGTAAATCTGCTCCCGTACGGGTTCGGTGGTTCGAATCCATCATCCTCCACCAGTTTTCTATGAGTCATTAGCTCAGTTGGTAGAGCACCTGACTTTTAATCAGGGTGTCGAAGGTTCGAGCCCTTCATGACTCACCATTATATGCGCGTGTGGCGGAATTGGCAGACGCACTAGACTTAGGATCTAGCGTCTTTGACGTGGGGGTTCAAGTCCCTCCACGCGCATCCTTTATTTGCGGAAGTGGCTCAGCGGTAGAGCATCGCCTTGCCAAGGCGAGGGTCGCGGGTTCGATTCCCGTCTTCCGCTCCAATATTTTGCGCCCTTAGCTCAGCTGGATAGAGCGTTTGACTACGAATCAAAAGGCCGGGAGTTCGAATCTCTCAGGGCGCGCCATTATAACTTTAAATTTGCCGGCGTGGCGGAATGGCAGACGCGCTCGACTCAAAATCGAGTGGGAAACCGTGGAGGTTCGAGTCCTCTCGCCGGTATATATAACGGGATGTAGCTCAGCTTGGTAGAGCACCTGGTTTGGGACCAGGGGGTCGCATGTTCAAATCGTGTCATCCCGATCTCTAAAAACATTATCTATAATTAGATAGTGTTTTTTTATTTATCTATATATAAGATTCTATAAATGCAGGTTCCGGTATTCACTATGACAAATTCTCTAAGCTATCACATGCGTGATCCTTCTTCAGACGACAAGTTAGTTGTGCATAAAGCCTCGTTCTTTAGGTCACAATAGGTTTAAAAAGTGATAGAAGGGGTTCATGTGAACACGTTTAACTTCAGAAAACAATTCAAGAGACGCTGGCGACGGTGGAAACGAACAGTATGGATGACGGCGGCTTTACTTGCAGTTACGATATTGGCTTACAGTGGGTTGTCTATCTCATCGGCCATAGAGCGTTTATTGACAACTAATTTTAGTGAGGCAACCAGTGTGATGGGCCCTGTTACGCAGGAAACAAGATCAGAACAGGAGATTCAGGCGTTAGTAGAGCAACTTGATTCTGATCCGGATCATTTAACGAGTGTGGTTTTGGAGACACAGTACATCTGCGGAGTGGAGACAGAACAGTTAGGCAAGATGGCTAGACCGCAGTTGAAAATGCTGCTGGCTCAACATCCGGAATGGGATGCTACCGTTGGAACATCAGATGAGTTGCATTTGAAGCAACGTGTAGATGACCTTTCACCGCTATGTAAACAACAGGCTTATATCAGCATTGATGCTGTAGGGAACCTTAATTTGTACGAGGGCAAACCTGCAGAAGAGAAGGTTATTCGTACGTTCTTTCAGTTGGATGTTGGGACGTTGGAGAGTTCTTTGCCTGATGGGGTGCTGGAGCAACTTCAGCAGGGTATTCGGATTCAAGACAAGGATGAGTATGATAGCGTGATCTCTACGTTCAGTGACTATGCCGTGGATGAAGACCATCATTTAATCCGCAATGGCGGGTAATCCAAACGCCCTCACCTACAGTATTAAGATTGGGAATTACTGAAACGATGGTGGCAATAGCAATAACATTCGTGGTTTACGTAACCAAGCGATAGAATCCAAAATACGTGGAATGTGGTGAAGGACATCAAAGAGATGTCCTTTTTGTCGTTTGAACTGAAATACATGAAAATACGTATAAACATGTAAAAAATCCGCGAATAAAGACGAGTAGTTAGTTAGACAAAGTTTTTCCTGCCGCAGGGTCTATCTTTTGTTATAATGAAATGAACGATACATATGTTCGCTTTTGTGAGGGAGAGATGGTTTTGCGTTTTTTGGGAATTGACCCGGGGATAGCGATTGTTGGTTTTGGTTTTGTGGATAAAATCGGCAGTAAGGTGGTACCCGTACAATATGGATGTATTCAGACGGAAGCTCATACCCCTGAAGAGGAACGGTTGCTTCACGTATATGAAGGTATGGTGCAATTGATTGATAAGTACAAACCGGACGCAGTAGCGCTGGAGAAACTTTTTTTCAATCGGAACGTTACAACAGCGATGTCTGTCAGTCAGGCCAGAGGGGTCATGGTACTCGCTGCCGCACAGAAGGGTTTGCCTATTGCAGAGTATACGCCAATGCAGATCAAGCAGGCTGTTGTGGGGTACGGTAAAGCAGAGAAGAAGCAAGTACAGGAGATGGTCAAAATGTTCTTGCGTCTTCAGGTCGTTCCTAAGCCGGATGACGTAGCGGATGCATTGGCTGTAGCCGTGTGCCACGCACACTCTTATACATTAAATTCCAAGTTGAATGAGGTATTGCGAAAATGATTGATTTTCTAAGAGGACAGTTCATTCATGTAGAGAATGATTATATTGTGCTGGATGTTCATGGTGTAGGTTATCGCGTATTCTGTCCAAATCCATTTGCGTTTGCGAAGCAAGAAGGTGAAATTACCGTGTACACTCACCATCATGTGCGTGAGGATGCGATGCTGCTGTTTGGATTTGTTACACGGGATGAGCAGCGGTTGTTCCGTAAACTGATTGAAGTATCTGGTATCGGTCCAAAAGTAGCTCTGGGCATACTCGCTGGAGGTACACCAGAACATGTGGTTACAGCGATTTACCAGGAGAATCTGACGTTCTTAACCAAATTGCCAGGCATCGGCAAAAAGACTGCACAACGCATGATTCTGGATCTTAAGGATAAGCTGGATAGTTTTGGCGCGGCAGCGTATGCAACAGGTTTGTTCGCTCCTCCATCGGAAGAGTCGGGAAGTGGTTCAGCCTGGGATGAGGCACGTGAAGGTCTCAAGGCACTTGGGTATACTGACAGTGAGCTTGATAAAGTGTGGCTCAAATTGAAAAAGGATGTTACTACAGCAGATTCCGTTGATGTGTTGATGAAAAAGGCGCTGCAAATGCTGTTTACGGGATAATCCAAATTGCATATTATAATATAGCTGTAGCCTGCAAAAAAAGGTAGGGATGAACATGGATGATCGGATTATTTCCGCGAACCTGATGATGGAGGACCAAAATGTTGAGTTGAGTCTTCGTCCCCGGTATCTGAATGAGTATATCGGGCAGAATCAGGTGAAGGAAAATTTAAAGATATATATTGAAGCTGCCAAATTTCGTAATGAGGCATTGGATCACGTTTTGTTATATGGACCACCTGGACTTGGTAAAACAACACTTGCCAATATTATTGCCAACGAATTGGGTGTTAATTTACGAACCACGTCAGGCCCGGCTATTGAACGCCCGGGTGATCTTGCAGCATTGTTAACCAATCTGCAGGAAGGTGATGTCTTGTTTATTGATGAGATTCATCGTTTGCATCGTACGGTTGAAGAAGTCATGTACCCGGCTATGGAGGATTCGGCATTGGATATTATGATTGGTAAAGGTCCAAGTGCACGTTCCGTTCGGCTGGATCTGCCCTCATTCACTCTGATTGGGGCTACAACGCGTGCTGGCTTGCTGTCTGCTCCACTTCGAGACCGATTTGGTGTTATCAGTCGATTGGAATTCTATACGGTTGATGAGCTGGCTTATATCGTCTCACGCTCTACCGAAATTTTGGGTGTGGAGATTGTGGGAGATGCTGCGCAAGAGATTGCATTGCGCTCACGTGGGACACCGAGGATTGCGAACCGTTTGTTAAAACGAGTACGTGACTTTGCACAGGTGCGTGGTGATGGAATTATAACGCAGACACTGGCAGAAGAAGCGCTGCAACGTCTCCAGATTGATCCGCGTGGCCTGGATGAGATTGATCACAAAATGCTCAAATCGATGATCAACAGCTTCCGGGGAGGCCCGGTAGGGCTGGATACCATTGCTGCTACGATTGGTGAAGAAAGTCAGACGATAGAGGATGTCTATGAACCGTATCTGCTTCAGATTGGTATGATTCAGCGTACACCAAGGGGCAGGATCGTAACAGATCTCGCCTATCATCATTTGGGTCTACCTGTTCCACCAAGAGACGGTAAATAGTCGAATCTGTTGAACATTCATCATAAACATTGAAATAATCACTTGTTAACCCGATATAAAGTGGAAGAAATGCATGGAGAGGAGTCTGATTGTGGGAAAAGCAATACGAACGAAGAAGTGGAGTCGTCGATTGAAGGTACTGGCGGCAGCTCTTTTGACAGTAGGTTGTCTTCAAGTGCCTGCATATGCAGCAGGAAATGATGGACAGACGATCCGTGTAGCCATGTTTGCGAATCTGGGCAGTACGTATAAATCAACTACACCACTCATCACGCTTGAATCGACAGGACAATGGAGCATCCAATCGGAGAGCGGCGCATATGTAAACCTTCCGGCAGGACAGGTCCGTTTCAGTGCAGATGGATTCCGAGTAAAGGTGTTGGAAACAGCGGACTTTAAGGCAGCATCTGCAGCAGCAAAATTGTTGCAGGCAACCGCAGATAAACCGTTGCTGTTCACAACGTCTGTGAATGGAAATGCCATTTACCAGCTCTACACAGGCAACTATGCAACGGAGGCACTGGCAGGACAAGCTGTTACACGAGTACAAAAGGTAGCAGCAGCTCAATTGGCTGGTCAAAAGCCAACTGTAACGGGAAGTAAACGCCTGTCTGCTGGAACCTATGGTTCGATTCAGGAAGCAGAGGCAGCACAAGCCAACCTTTTATCAGCGGGGGTTAGTAGTGTCTATCCAGTCCTTCAACTGAGTGGAGGAAGCCAAGCCTATGCGGTATGGGTGGGTGAAGCTTCAACGGATGCGGAATTAACCGCATTGAAGAACAGTGTGGAAGCCAAAGCTCCAGGGGTAAGCCTTTCACCTGTCAACAATAGTGCAGGGCTCATCATCCGTCAGGATGCTGGATTAAGTACGGATGCACTGAAAACAGCTCCGCATTACACCATTGCAGGTACTGAATCCAAAGCATTGGTACAAGGGAATGACAATGGCATCAAAGTAGTGGAACGTTCCCAGCGAACGTATCGTGGAGATATGGAAATCAGCATCGTAAGTGGTGATCTGGCGTTGGTCAATGTCGTTCCACTGGAGCAATATCTGTACTCTGTCGTTGGGGCAGAGGTGTATTCCTCCTGGCCTGCTGAGGCTCTGAAAGTTCAAGCTGTAGCGGCTCGATCCTACGCGCTTCAACAGGGTGAACGTTTCAAAATTGCCAATGTCGTGGATACAACGCTCAGCCAAGCCTATAACGGGATTGGTTCGGAGAACGATAAAGTAACCAGCGCAGTGGATGCAACTACTGGAGAAGTGGTCAAGAGCGGTGGTAAAATCATCGAAGCTGTGTTCTCCTCCAATGCGGGTGGCCAGACGGCTCATCCTTCTGAGGTATGGAACGGTGGAGCAGGTGTTTTCACCAATGTAGTTAGCTCGGGTGATGCATCAGCCCAGGCAGGATTACATATGTGGTACCATGTGCTGCTCAGTTCAGGCGTTAGCGGGTACATTCGTGAGGACAACATCAAAGAATTAACGACCAAGACCAATGCGGGACTGGCAAAAGTGACGGTAACGGCTCAGAATACCAATGTGCGTTCCGTTCCGTTAATTCAATCCACCGTGGAACCTGTAGCCAAAATGAATCCAGGGAACGAAGCTGTTGTGTTGGCAAAAGTGGCTCAATCCAACGATTATGCCTGGGTGAGAGGACCTTTCACGTCTGCCCAGTTGGTTAAATCCCTTCAGGGCAAAACAACAGCATCTGTTCCTGCTTCAATCTCAACCTTGGAAGTAACCAAGCGTGGACCTTCCGGAAGAGCACTTGAAGTCACTGCCAATGGACAGGCTATGACGGTGAAATATGCCGATACATACCGCTCTGCGCTCGGTGGATTACCGAGTACTTTATTTGATATTGCAGGGACCGGAAGTTATACTGTATTAGGCGCTGACGGCAAAACAGCCAGTAAAACCGGCTCAAATGGTGCCTCTATATTGTCTTCTTCTGGCGCAGGAACATCATCCGGTAATGCACTTGTAGTTATGAGTGGTGATGGTCAAGCGAGAGCGGTAACGCAGGGTCAGACCTTCATGTTCATCGGTCAGGGCAATGGCCACGGATTGGGCTTGTCCCAATGGGGAGCCAAAGGCATGGCAGATGAAGGGTATGATTACCAGGCAATATTGAAACACTATTATCAAAATGCGACTATTGTTAAGGAATGAAACTAAATGAATGTGAACTTATATGATTTTGAATTACCAGAGCAGTTGATAGCACAGACGCCGTTGCTTGATCGCGCGGCATCCCGTTTGCTTACCTTGAACAAAGATAGCGGTGAGATTAATCATCAAACGTTTCCTGATATCATCGATTTTCTGAATCCCGGCGATACATTGATTCTGAATGATACACGTGTTCTACCAGCCCGTCTATTCGGTACAAAAGAAGATACCGGAGCAAAAGCGGAAGTGTTATTGCTCAAAAATGTGGAAGGTGACAAGTGGGAAGCACTGGTTAAGCCGGGTAAAAAGCTGAAAGCCGGTTCAGTCATCGTATTTGGTGAGGAACTCAAGGCAATCATTGAAGAAGAGGGCGAGATGGGGGCACGTACACTTACGTTTACGTATGATGGAATCTTCCAAGAGATTCTGGATCGTCTGGGTGAGATGCCGTTGCCACCTTATATCAAGGAGACATTGGATGACCGCGAACGGTATCAGACCGTGTATGCCAAGCATGAAGGATCGGCGGCTGCACCTACAGCAGGATTACATTTTACGGATGAGTTGTTGGATCAGATTCGTGCGAAAGGTGTTAATGTGGCCTTCATTACGCTTCATGTAGGACTGGGAACATTCAGACCGATGTCGGTTGACGTTGTTGAAGATCATGTCATGCATGAGGAGTATTACTCTTTGTCACAAGAAACGGCAGATCTGATTAACCAGACCAAAGAGAATGGACACCGTGTTTTTGCGGTTGGGACAACGAGCTGCCGGACTTTGGAAACGGTAGGCAGCAAATTTGAAAATGGCATACTGCAAGCGAGCAGCGGATGGACCAGCATTTTTATCTATCCGGGCTATTCCTTCAAAGTGATCGATGGGATGCTTACAAATTTTCATCTCCCGAAATCCACGTTGGTTATGTTGGTTAGTGCGCTAGCAGGCAGGGAACATATTATGCAGGCATATGAGGAAGCCATCCAAGAGAAATACCGGTTCTTCAGCTTCGGCGATGCCATGTTGATATATTAGTATAACGGTATAACGATTAACTTTTAGAGGATGATTAAAACCAATGGCAGCAATTACGTATGAACATATCAAAACTTGCAAACAATCCGGTGCACGTCTGGGACGTGTACATACACCTCACGGTGTTATTGAGACACCAACCTTTATGCCTGTAGGTACACAGGCGACTGTCAAAACAATGAGCCCTGAAGAGTTGAAAGAAATGGATGCTCAGATTATTTTGAGTAATACCTATCATCTGTTTCTGAGACCAGGACATGAAATCATCCGTGAAGCTGGCGGACTGCACAAATTCATGAACTGGGACCGTCCTATTCTGACGGACAGCGGCGGATTCCAAGTGTTTTCTCTCAGCGAGATGCGCAAAATTACGGAAGAAGGCGTTAACTTCCGTTCTCATCTGAATGGAGACAAGAAGTTCCTTTCTCCTGAAGTGGCGATGGAAATCCAGAATGCACTTGGCTCCGATATTATGATGGCTTTTGATGAATGCCCACCGTATCCGGCTGAATATGAATATGTAAAAAAATCACTCGAAAGAACAAGCCGCTGGGCAGAACGTTGTCTCGAAAGTCACGCTCGTCCGCATGACCAAGGTCTGTTTGCCATCGTACAGGGAGGCATGCATGAAGATCTTCGCCGTCAGAGCGCTGCAGATTTGACTTCCATGGATTTCCCGGGGTATGCTATTGGTGGACTGAGTGTTGGAGAACCGAAACATTTGATGTATGGTGTATTGGATTATACGTTACCTTTGTTGCCGTCCAATAAACCACGTTATTTGATGGGGGTAGGTTCGCCCGATGCGTTGATTGAGGGATCTATTCGTGGAGTGGACATGTTCGATTGTGTTCTGCCTACTCGGATTGCCCGTAACGGAACAACGATGACCAGCCAAGGACGTCTGGTAATTCGTAATGCCAAGTTTGCAACCGATTTTGGACCATTAGATCCTGAATGTGATTGCTACACTTGTCGCAACTATTCCAGAGCTTATCTGCGTCATTTGATCAAAGCAGATGAAACATTTGGCCTGCGTTTGACAACGATCCATAATCTTCATTTCTTGCAGAATTTGATGCGTAATGTACGTAAAGCCATTATGGAAGATCGTTTGCTTGATTTCCGGGATGAATTTTTCGATCAATATGGTCTTCATGACAATGACAAAGGTTTCTGATTGAGGTTTAAGGGAACTGGCGTAACAAGTAATATCTGTATGTATAGTCGATAAGGGGGAGTTTTGAATGTTTCAGGGAATGACTCTAGCAGGAGCACAAGCGGGCGGCGGAATTGTATCTTTGATCGTACCTTTGGTACTCATGGTTGCAATTTTCTACTTCTTGATGATTCGTCCACAGAACAAAAAGCAAAAGCAACGGAATTCCATGCTGAGCCAATTGAAAAAAGGCGATAAAATTGTAACGATTGGTGGCCTTCACGGTACGATCGCTGAGATTACGGACGATGTGGTTGTATTGCGTGTAAACGATGTAACTAAGCTTACGTTTGACCGTAATGCAATCAGCACGGCTGTAGCTCGTGACACGGCTGTTGAATAGTTACTGTAACATAGAATAACGAGGGTGCGTTTGTGGCGCATTCCCTAGTAGAGAACCGGACCTCCTTGGAGACCCGGTTCTCTTTTTTGATTTATGAGGGAAGGTCGATGTTCTTTACCAGTCAGCTAGGAGCGATGCGTATTAACACCGAACATGCCACCGAGAGCTGAAATGAAGAATGCGCTAAGCAGTTGTAAACTATCCTTCCAATTAAACGAAGCATCCAGCGCGAGAAATCCGATCAATAGCACAAGGAGTCCATATACAATTCCGGTAATGCCTCCGTAGTACCATCCTTTTTCACCAGAACGTTTGCCTGCCACAAAACCACCAACCAATAATGACAAGCCATGAACAACATAGGTATAGAGTGAGAGGTCCTGTTCCCGCATTCCGCTCATCCAGAGAAACAAAGAGAGTATTAATGCCCCGATAAACATCCATACAAAAGCCTGACAGAGGCCTGACAGAATCGGATTGGACACTCGAAACGAAACCAAGCGGCGGATCAATTGCATGAAGCAACCCCCTTGTACAAGTTATAAGTTAATACAGTGTATGGTCAAGCCTTTGGACTTATGAACTGAATTTCCATTAAATGAACGGATTATTTCTGCATGAGCATATAAGGTTCAGGTCAAAATAGGGATTGCACTACAGCTAACTGTAAAAAACTCAGTTTCGAAGGAGGACCCCTGTTGTGAACTTCCCAGATGTCGGATCACATATCTTTCGAACCATTCTCATGTACTTCCTTGTGTATTGTGCTATCCGGGTTATGGGCAAACGCGAGATAGGTAAGTTATCCATGTTTGATCTGGTCGTCTCAATTATGCTCGCTGAGATGGCTGCCTTTGTGATTGAAGATATAGATAAACCATTGTCTCATGGCATTGCACCTATGTTGACGGTTATCATCGTGCAAATCGGAATGGCCTTTGTCGGTTTGAAGAGTCGGAGACTCCGTTTGATGATTGATGGCAAACCTACCGTATTGATCTCCAAAGGAGTTCTTCATCGGGATGAGATGCGCAAACAGCGATATAACCTGGATGATCTGTTATTACAGCTCCGAGAACAAAATGTAGATAGTATTGGTGAGGTTGATTTCGCAATATTGGAGACCACAGGTAAGCTGACCGTTTTTCCTAAAGATCAAAATGCTTCTAATGGCAGCAGTAACAGTTCTACTGATTCTGACTCAGAAGGGTCTTCTTCCAGCAAATCCAAAACAGGAAAAAACCAAATCGATGGATTTCCAAATATCAAATATGAAGGTCTGCCGTTGCCTCTGATAATGGATGGTAAAGTCCAGGATCAGAATCTGGAGCTCATCCAGAAAACGAGATTTTGGCTAAAAAATCAGATCCAGCATAATGGCATTTTGGATTTCAAAGATGTATTTATATGCTCCATCGATCACAATGGCAAAGTGTATGTAAGTCCAAAAGATGATAAAAAATGAATGAATATCATTTGCCTGAACGACGTTTGAACCATGAACCAATAAAAGGAGCACGGGACAGATCATGAAAGTCAATCATTTTCGTCCAGCCCATGACGATGAAATAAACGATAAGCCCTACAAAAGGAGCAAGAAGCATCCTGACCCAAAAAGGCAGTATCATGACCGTCTCTTCGTATACCAGCAGGGTCGCTGCTCCCATGATAAACATTCCGGCAACCGTCTTGACCCAATCCATGATCTTAAAGCGGAATTGTAGCAGTTTACGTACGCTTTGGGCATGTAGTAGGGTAACCACAGTAGAATTTACACAGATAGCAATAACCGCACCGAAGATGCCATACTCGGGCCGGGAAGCGAGTGTTAAAATTAAGGTGATTTTGATAACCGCACCGATAAACGTATTCAGCAGTGCTTTACCTGGACGGTCAAGAGCTTGTAACGCAGCTTGAAGAGGAGCTTGAATATAAATGAACAACGCAAAAGGAGCCATTAGCTTCAGCATGCTTCCGATCGATGCATCATTATACAGAACAAGACACATCGGTTCGGCAAGCACATACATAAACACGGAAAACGGAGCACCTGTCACAAGTGCCAAGCGTAAGGCCTGATGCATTCTTTTGTGAATCAGAGCGCGATCTCCCTGAGCAGAAGCTTCGGACAGTGAAGGCACAAGTGATGTCGCGAGCGATGAGGTTAGTGCCCCCGGCAGCAGCAGCAAAGGAATAATCATACCTTGTAATGCACCATATTGTGCTGTAGCAAGTCCCTTGGATATGCCTGCCAGAGCCAGACTCTGGGCAGTAACAATAGTTTCGGCAAGATAGGATAAGGAGCCAACCAATCGGCCTGCTGTAACAGGAATAGAGATTGCAAGCAAACGCCGGATTAATCCGGGCTGTGGAGTACCCGTTTCTTTCAGAACTGAAGGTATTGGGTTTAAAGGTTTGGTTGTGAGATTGGGCATGTTCTGATGTTTGGCGAGCGGTAACTCTTTCTTCTGCCTGTTATACTTCCACAAGAGTACAAGCATACCGCCGAATTCTCCAACGAGTGCGCCCAGCATGGCACCAGCAGCAGCTTGGGCAATACCGTGGGGGAGGAGAAGCCAGGCAAACCAAATGACACAGACGATACGAATGATGGTTTCAACAATGGATGAAATGGCAGTAGGCATCATGTTTTGCTTACCTTGGAAATACCCTCTGTAGACAGCAGATACGGCGATAATAGCAATCATGGGGCTCATACTAACGAACGTATGGTACACCCGCTCATCTGTGAGCACGTACTTGGTAACCCAGGGTGCAAACAGGATGCACAAAAACATGAATACAACACCCAGAGTCAACGTAAAGCTTAAGCTTACTTGCAGGATTCGCTGAGGGGAATAACGATTGGCACCGGTATCAGCTTCGGCTACGAGCTTGGCTACGGCGAGCGGAATGCCACCCGTAATTAATGTCACCAGTACAATAAAAAAGGGATAGCTCAATTGGTAGATGCCAACACCTTCTGCACCAATGACTCGTGGCAGCGCAATGCGCGGAATGAAACCAAGTATTCGATTAATTATGCCTGCCGCGAGCAGGATCATGGCCCCCTGGATAAATGTCTGTTTCTTCAAGACTACCCCTCTTTCCCGGTTGAAAGTACAGGCTATCAACATAAACGGGACAAAGCCGTTGTTCTTCATCCTATGCCAGTCCTTTATCTTCTCATGACAACTTGGACACGATTAACAAAAAGAACCATAATCAGCAAGAAGGAATATGATCAGGCGAAGTCGAATCATGTAATATTGATGCCGCATAAAGGCTTGGATGTACGAAGGGAGGCTCCCCGTTGGAAGAAATGAATGATGTGGAGTTGGAACAGTCAATAGAGATGCTCTGCCGTAGCAAAGCGGAGGAATTAAGGCTTGTCGGTTACGAATATGTCACCAGCAAAGATGTCTGGAATTGCGTCAGTCATAAATATGAAAAACAGGGCATTCCACCGCTTCACCAGCTGGTGAACGACATTTTGTCACTGAAAGCAACAAGCTTTATGAACTTTATGACCGTGTCTGCATACCGGGGGTCCTCTTTCTAGACGAAAGGGATCTTTTTTGTTGAAAATTGACTGCTTTTTACGGCATCGCTATAATAGGAATATTGAGAACGAAAGGGGATCTAGGAACGGCATGAAAAGAATTATCAGTTTCATTCTGGTCGTGCTTGTCACCACAGGGGTAATGGTGGGAACAAGCCCGGAACTGCTCAAAAATATACGCTTGGGCCTTGATTTAAAGGGAGGCTACGAGATCTTATATGAAGCAGAGCCGCTCGAAGCAGGTCAACAAGTCACCAAAGCATCTTTGGTGCAAACGGCCAAAAGCCTTGAAAGCCGCGCCAATGCGCTCGGAACAAGCGAACCGGAGGTAACCACTGAAGGAAGCAACCGGATTCGATTGAAGTTGGCAGGGGTTACGGATGAGGCTGAAGTTAGAGCCAAAATGAAAGAACCGGCTGTTCTGACCTTCCGTAGTAAAGCTGAGAACGACAAGGAAGGCGAATACACCAAAATTGAGCTTCGCGGAAATGAATTTGTTGAGAATGCAGCCAAAGTTGTGTTCACTCAATTGAATGAGCCTATGATTGACATTCAAGTGAAAGACAAAGCTAAGTTTTCCGAGATCACCAAACGTTTGATCGGACAACCTCTCGCCATTTATTTGGACGATGAGCTGCTCTCTGCTCCAACCGTTAGACAACAGTTGACAGATGGTTCCGCTCAGATTTCGGGTGCTTACACACGTGACGAAGCAAACCAGCTTCGTGACACCATTAACCTGGGTGCATTGCCACTGAAACTTACAGAGAAGTATTCACAAAGTGTTGGTGCAACACTTGGTAAGCTTTCTCTGGATCAGACCATTAAAGCGGGATTGATTGGTTCCGTTATTATTCTAGTGTTCATGATTGGGCTTTATCGCATTCCTGGTATTATCGCGAGTTTTGCCTTGATTACACATACGTGGCTGGTACTTGCAATCTTCTATATGGGAGAATTCGTGCTTACCCTTCCAGGTATTGCGGCGTTTATCCTGGGTATAGGGATGGCGGTGGATGCCAATATCATCACGTACGAACGGATTAAGGAAGAGATGCGCAGTGGTAAGTCGATCTTGTCATCGGTTAAAGCGGGTGGTAAACATTCCTTCCGTACAATCATTGACTCCAATGTCACAACCATTATTGCAGCCGCTGTTATGTTCTTCCTAGGTACAGGTGCGGTTAAAGGGTTTGCACTCGTGCTGATTTTTGATATTGTCACCAGCATTATCACGAATATTTTCTTCTCCCGCTTCCTGTTGACCCTGCTCGTACGGGCTAACGTGTTGAAGAAGCCTAAGTACTTCGGAGTGAAGGAGAGTGAAATTCGTGCGCTTTAATTGGAATTTTGATTATATTAAAGGAAGTAAAATTGCCTATACATTCTCGATCATTTTGACTGTAGTAGGGATTATCAGTTTGCTCTCACTTGGATTGAACTACGCCGTTGATTTCCGTTCAGGATCAAATGTGGATATCACCGTATCCAAAGCCATCACAGCGGAGCAAATCAATCCAATCGTGAATGAACTGGGTGTTGACACAAAGGAAGTCCAGATCACGACTGGATCTGATCGGGTTAATGTTCGATTCTCGAACGTACTGGATGAAAACCAAGAAAGCAAATTCAAGCAAGAATTTAGCAAACTGGATGAGACGGCTTCCTATGAAGTGAATACCGTTGATCCAGAGATGGCCAAAGAGCTTGAGCGTAATGCGATCTATGCGGTACTGATTGCTAGTATCGGAATCATGATCTATGTTGCGATTCGATTCGAATGGCGATTCGCTTTGGCAGCGGTTGTTTCCATATTCCATGATGCTTTCGTAGTTATAAGTGTATTTTCTATATTCCGTCTTGAAGTGAATCTGACCTTTATTACGGCTGTACTAACCATTGTCGGATTCTCGATCAACGATACCATCGTTATCTTTGACCGGATTCGGGAGAATCTGCGTTTCGCCAAAAAATCAACGAAAGCTGATCTACGTGAAGTGGTCAACCGGAGTTTAGCCCAAACGATGACGCGCTCGCTGAATACAACATTTACTGTATTTATTGCTTCACTCTGTTTGTTTATTTTTGGCGGAGAGTCTATTCGTATGTTCTCTCTGGCGATGGTGATCGGAACATTCTTTGGTGCCTATTCTTCAATCTATATCGCCGCTCCATTATGGTTCACGCTCAAAGGTAAACAAGTGGATAAGCCAAAAACAGTAGCTAAAGAATCTAACTAAACATCGTATTGTGAAGCCGCGTCTGCCAGGCGCGGTTTTGCAACTTTATGTACAGAATTAAGGGGGAATATTCATGACCAGAGAACATATCCCATCTGCTCAAGCTGCCACATGGAGCGGTATTGCTGGTAATATGGGACTTGCGGTGATCAAGGCTGGGGTCGGTTACATGGCAAATAGCAAATCGTTGCTCGCAGACGGCTTGTATTCTGCTTCTGAAGCTGGTTCTGCCCTGGCTGGTCTCTTTCCCTCCAAGTCTGTACGCCATAAGAGCAAGGCACGCAGGGAACGCTTTAAAGAACACTCACGTGTTGCTAGACCGGGAATTTCAGTATTGTTATCTGTGCTGATCCTTATGGGCGGCTTACAGCTTGCCATCTCCGCATTGGGGAGTCTCTCCGGAAGTGAACCGGAAGCACCCGGCAAGTCGGTACTTTTGGTGGCTGTTGCAGCTCTGGCTGTGAAAGAAGCGATTTTTCAATTTCAGTACAGATATTTCCGTAAACGAAACCAGTCTCAGGCGCTGGCCTATGCACAGCAACATCGCCGTGCACTCTATTGTTCGCTCACCGTGTTAATCGGCATTATAGGATCGATGGCTGGTGAAGAGACGGGTTTGAGCATGCTGCTCTACCTGGACCCCACGGCTGCGTTGATTGCTTCCTGTTTTGTGCTTCACAAGGGTTACCGAATGATTGTGGACACAGTCTATGGTTCACTCGTTCAGGAGCTGGAGCAGGAAGAAGCGTCAGATTTCAAAGAGACCGTACAGCGGGTATATGGCATCATTACCATTGAGCATTTGGTTGCACGTGAACAGGAACATGACGTTACGATTGAGCTGGTCATTAGTGTGAATCCGAGAATCTCAATACTGGAAGCACAGGAGATTGCTAATCGGGCCAAGACTCTACTGCTAACCCGTTTCAGTCATGTGAAAGAAGTACAGATTCAAGCGATACCTTATGATCCAGGCTATCCTTATAAATCCAATCATGAACTGCCCGATCACGAAGCGACATTAATTCAGTAGTGAAGCGCGGGTCCAGTAGATCAGGAAAGGAGCGTTATCATTGCTTTATTCGCAATACCGGTGGAATACACCGAATATCGATCTGGAGGCGGCTGCGGGACTCTCGCAGGCGCTTTCCGTTTCACCCCTTGTTGGACGTTTGCTTGTGAGTCGAGGAGTGCACAATGAGAAGGAGGCCGAACGTTTTTTGCATCCTGATCTGAATCAGATGCATGATCCGTATCTGCTACTCGGCATGAATGAAGCTGTCCCTCGAATTAAACTGGCTTTGGAGCGGGAAGAACATATTTTAATCTATGGGGACTATGACGCTGACGGCGTATCCAGTACATCGCTGATGATCCACCTGATGCGTCATCTTGGGGCCTCGTATGATATATATATCCCTCATCGCTCGAATGAAGGGTATGGATTGCACAACCATGCGTTGGATTGGGCCCATCAACAGGGCGTTTCATTGATTATTACCGTGGATACCGGAATCAGTGCTGTTGAACAGATTGCCTATGCGGCAACGCTGGGCATCGAGGTCATTGTGACAGACCACCACGAACCACCTGAAATTTTACCGGAAGCTTATACACTTATTAATCCGAAACTTCCGGGATGTCCGTATCCTTTTAAAGGTTTGGCAGGTGCGGGGGTAGCCTTAAAGCTGGCTCAGGCATTGATCGGGGAAGTGCCCGGTGAATGGATGGAGATTGCCGCTATCGGTACGGTTGCCGATCTGATGCCTTTGGAAGGTGAAAATCGGGTTATCGTCAGTTATGGAATAGAATCCATGCGTGGCTCGCGTCTTCCAGGTGTAAGTGCGTTGCTGGAAATCAGTGGTGTGGATCAGAGTCAGGTGACCTCGATTAATATTGCCTTCGCCATGGCACCACGTATTAATGCTAGTGGACGTTTGGACCATGCGGGACGGGCGGTGTCGCTGCTCACAACCGAGAATCTGGATGAAGCTCATACGCTAGCCGGTCAGCTTGATCTATTGAATCGGGAACGGCAGCAAGTCGTAGAGGGCATATTACAAGAAGCAACGGCACAGTTGGAACAAAAGATACAGCTTCGTTCTGGATCCGTTCCAGATGTAATCGTATTGGCTGGTGAAGGCTGGAATGTCGGAGTGGTTGGTATTGTGGCTTCCAAATTGCTGGACCGCTATTACCGACCTACACTTATTCTTGGGATTGATCCAGAGAGTGGAGTCTGCAAAGGCTCTGCGCGCTCCATTGAGGGCTTGGATATCTATGAGGCACTCACAGTCAACAAACACACCATGGATCATTACGGAGGACATCCGGCTGCTGCAGGGATGACCCTGCATCGGGATCAACTGGAAGAACTTGAGGTGGGGTTGAATGAGTTTGCTGCAACCGTGTTGACCGAAGAGGACTTTGTACCTCAACGTCTTGCGGATGATGAATGCAGAATTAGTGATGTTCCGCTGAAAGTGATCCAGGAGATCGACAGATTGCAGCCTTTCGGGATGAGCAATCCTTCGCCACGGTTTGTATTGAGAAGTGTGACTGTGAAGGAAACCAGAACAATGGGACGAGAGAAACGCCATCTGAAACTGGTTCTGGAGCAGGATGGTCTGCAACTGGAAACCGTCGCTTTTGGCAAGGGAGCGTTAGCAGAGTTTCTTCTCCCGGGTTCCGTTATTGATGTGATGGGGGAACTGTCCATCAATGAATGGAATGGGATGAGAAAACCTCAATTGATGCTTCAGGACATTCATGTTCCTCAGGTCCAAGTGTTTGATTTACGCGGTAATGCCGAGCCACTAAATGCAATGAAGCATTTCTTGAGCTCACTTGAGGTGCATCTGCGATATAAATCAGGTTCTGTTGGTGCTATTGTTCGGAAAGAAACAGATGTTTCCGAGGGAAATTCATTGTATGAACCTTGCCTTTGGGTATATGATAGAAAGGTCGGGTTATTTCCGTGTAATGCTGCTGCACAGCATTATGGACAGGAACAAGTCCGGACGTTATTTGTGTTTGATACGCCGGAAACCCCGGAACAACTTGATGCCATGCTGGCTTTGTTCAGTGGAGCTGAGAATATCATCCTTCTGCACGGATCAGGCAACCGCCGAGATCGCCTTCAGATGCCTTCCAGAGAACTCTTTAAGCGTATTTATATGCAGGTGTTGAAATGGAAAGCTGAACCCGTGGAGGAACAAGAGATTACTCCTGTGCTCAGTCGTCAGTGTGGTTGTTCGCCGCGCATGATTACGATGATGTTGGATGTATTCGAAGAGTTATCCTTCATTACCCGTGATAACGGCAAAATTGCGTTTGTGGATAACCCGCCTAAGCGTGAACTAACCGCTTCACGTCACTATCAGGCGCTCGAAAATATGGCTGAGATAGAACAGGTGATGCTGGATGCAGCCACACCGCAACTGACACAATGGATGATATCCCGGATGAAGGGCGTATCTTAGATGGAAGTTTGTGTATTTATTTTAGGAGGAGATTATTTTGGATTTTAAAGATTATATTCGTGTCATTCCTGACTTTCCACAACCGGGAATCAGCTTTAAGGACATTACAACATTGTTGAAGGATGGAGAAATGTACCGCAATGCGATCAATGAACTGAAAGTGATGGTTTCTGATCTCAAAATTGACGTTATTGCTGGACCTGAAGCACGTGGTTTCGTTGTGGGCGCCCCTCTGGCATATGCTCTTGGTGTCGGTTTTGCTCCGATTCGCAAAAGTGGAAAACTGCCTGGAGAGACGATTGAAGTTGGTTATGATCTCGAGTATGGCAAGGATACACTCGCGATGCACACAGATGCGATTGAAAAAGGTCAAAATGTCCTGATCGCAGATGATCTGCTCGCAACGGGTGGAACGATTGCAACTTCCATCAACTTGATTGAACAATTGGGTGGGAACGTTGCCGGAGCTGCATTCCTGATCGAACTGTCTGATCTGAATGGTCGTGCTAAATTGCCAGAGAAAATCGATGTATTCACATTGATGAACTACTAAGTTTAAAATCTCCACTTGGAGTGTTGTGATTAAAACCTGAATTGCTTTTCCCTTTTCCCGGGAAATAATATACAGCATTAATGATTATCAAAAAGCCTGTTCTCCCTAACCTTACGGTTGGAAGAACAGGCTTTTTGATGTGTATATGATGGAAATTAATCAGGTGTTTTTTCAGTAATAGGCTGTTTTCTGGAGTCTTCATTCAACCAACCCAGCACTTCAAACAGCTTAAACAACAAGCTCATCAGGATTCCAACGATGGTTGCGAGTGCCATCCCTTTCAGATGAACGCCGTAGAAGATAACTTCTGTACCACTCAGTCCGATGACCAGTACAAGTGTAGTGAGAATCAGATTGGTTGGTTTGGCAAAGTCAACTTTCTGTTCAACCAGAATACGCAGACCGGATGCCGCAATTACCCCGAACAGAAGAAGGGATACGCCGCCCATAACAGGTACAGGGATGTTGGCTACAAGCGCCGAAAATGTTCCTGAGAAGGAGAGTACAATTGCAATAACCGCTGCGCCTCCAATAACGTATGTGGAGTATACCCGAGTCAGAGCCATAACACCGATGTTCTCACCATAGGTTGTATTCGGGGTTGATCCTACAAACCCTGACAGTATGGTGGATACGCCGTTACCAAGCAGGGAACGATGGAGGCCAGGGTCTTTCGAGAGATCTTTGCCTACAATGCTGCTCGTTACAAGCAAATGTCCAATATGTTCTACAATAACCACGAGTGCTACAGGTAAAATGGTAAAGACAACAGACCAGTCAAATGTAGGAGTGGTTACGGTTGGTAGTGAGAGGAAATCAGCATTTCCAATAGCCTGTTTATCAACCAGACCCATAGAATAACCAAGGATATAACCCACTACGATACCGATTAGAATATGAATGATTTTGGGGAATCCACGGAATGTTACGGCACCAATGACAGTGATCCCGAGCGTGGCCATGGAGAGTATAATAGGTTTCGCCTGAGGAACCCAGCTGGGATTAGCTACCGGATCGGAATTAATCAATCCGGCCATACCAGCTGCAACAGGTACAAGCTCCAGACCGATCAAAGCAACGATGGCACCCATAACTGCTGGTGGGAATACCACGTTAATCCAGCCTGTTCCGACATATTTCACAATGAGAGCTACCAGACAGAAAACAATACCTGTTATGATAAAGGCGCCAAGAGCCATCGAGTAACCGTTCTCTGGATGTTCTTTTAATATCATCGTGACAGGAGCAATAAAAGCAAAGCTGGAACCCAAATAGGCGGGGATTTTTCCTTTACACATTAGTATGTACAGCAGGGTTCCAATTCCGTTCATCAGCAATATCATACTAGGGTCGACACCGAACAGGTTCGGTACAAGCACCGTACTGCCAAACATGGCGAACAAATGCTGAAGGCTAAGCAGTGAACCTGAGCCGAGTGGCATCTTTTGATTAACCTGAATTTCGCGTTGCAATGAATTTCATCTCCTTTTCCGAAACACAAACTTTCAATAGATTACAGAGTTTCTCTTAATTAAGCAATAACATTTTTGACGTAGCAGAGCCATGGAATTTATAATTTCATGAATTTTCCTTCTATTTCAGCAAATAACGGCAATAATACATAAGAAAATAAGAAATACATCCAATCCCCTGTGAGTCATAGGGAAACGGGTTAGAAGTAATTCAGATCACCAATATAAAAATTGGATAAGCGCTCTTATTCGTCAGCAGTTGACGGGAAACGGGTGAAGCGTCATAATTATAGGAAATTACTTTTACGGGGAACCTGTGTTGCAGCACTGTCACGGGTTCCATTTGGTATAGAAAGGACACGGAACAGATCAGAATGGGCATAGAGCAATTACTCGAGAAGGCCGGGGCATATATCAAAGAACCCGATCTGGTGCGCATACGAGAAGCTTACGAATTTGCTGATCAGGCCCACCATGGACAGACGCGAAAATCGGGAGAACCGTATATTCTGCATCCGCTTGCGGTTGCCGACATTGTTGTGAACATGCAGATGGACACCATCTCCATAATAGCAGCGCTTCTTCATGATGTAGTAGAGGATACTACGGTCTCACTTGAAGAGATCCGCAATCATTTCGGCAATACGTGTGCCATGCTTGTTGACGGCTTGACGAAGCTGGAACGTATTCAGTTTCGCTCCAAGGAAGAACAGCAGAACGAGAACTACCGCAAAATGTTCATCGCCATGGCGCAGGACATCCGTGTCATCGTGATTAAATTGGCTGACCGTCTGCATAATATGCGGACACTCAAGTTTCAGTCGGAAGAAAGCCAGCGCCGGATTTCATATGAGACGCTGGAAATTTTCTGTCCGATTGCAAACCGTTTGGGTATCTCTGCAATCAAATGGGAAATGGAGGACATCGCCCTCCGTTATTTGAATCCGCAGCAGTATTACCGAATTGCAAACCTAATGCACAAAAAACGTGCGGAACGGGAGCAATATATTGATACGGTTATGGATGGAATTACGAACAAGCTCGATGAGATGGGAATTCAGGCAGACCTTTCGGGCCGCCCGAAACATATCTACAGCGTGTTCAAGAAAATGACCACCAAAAACAAGCAGTTTAACGAAATTTACGATCTGCTTGCCATTCGTATTATTGTGGATAATATCAAGGATTGTTATGCTACCCTGGGAATTATACACACGCTATGGAAACCGATGCCTGGACGCTTTAAAGACTACATTGCGATGCCAAAGGCGAATATGTATCAATCGCTGCATACAACGGTAGTTGGTCCCAATGGCGAACCAACGGAAGTACAGATCCGGACATGGGATATGCACCGGACTGCTGAATTTGGTATTGCTGCCCACTGGGCCTACAAAGAAGGCGCTGCGAACGGAAATCATTTTGAAGATAAGATTACGTTCTTCCGTGAAATTCTTGAACTTCAAAACGAAGCACAGGATGCATCAGAATTCGTAGAGTCACTCAAAATGGATTTCTTCTCGGATCTGGTATTTGTATTTACGCCAAAAGGAGAAGTCATTGAATTGCCAATCGGCTCTGTTCCTTTGGATTTTGCTTATCGAATCCATACAGAGGTTGGTAATCGTACCATTGGCGCCAAAGTAAACGGTCGGATTGTTCCGCTCGATTATCATCTGAAGACAGGTGACATCATCGAAATTTTGACGTCCAAACATTCTTACGGACCGAGCCAGGACTGGATGAAAATTGCGAAATCTTCTCATGCACGAGCGAAGATCAAGCAATGGTTCAAGAAGGAACGCCGTGAAGAAAACGTTGAAAAAGGTCGGGAGAGCTGTGAGCGTGAACTGAAACGCATGGGGCTTGATCCTTCTGCGTGGATGACGGATGACAAGTTGATGGAAGCTGCCAAAAAATATGCGTTTAATGATATTGATGACATGCTTGCGGCTGTTGGATTCGGTGGGATTACTGCTGCACAGATTGTAACCAAAGCAACCGAAAAACTGCGTAAAGAGCAGGAAGAGTCCAGTTTGCTGGAATTAAATTCCGAGATGCGCGAGCTGAAACCTGCACCTGAGCGCAGAAATCGACCAACCAACGGTATTCGTGTCAAAGGCATCGATAATCTGCTTGTTCGATTCGCAAGATGCTGTAATCCTGTACCTGGAGATGACATTATCGGATACGTTACACGCGGACGCGGCGTTTCCGTACACCGTAGTGACTGTCCGAATATCCCGACAAGTGCAGACGGTGAAGAAGCAGCACGTGTTATTGAGGTCGAGTGGGAAGAGAATATCGAAGCAAGTTACAGTGTGGATATTGAGATTACAGGCCATGATCGGAATGGCTTGCTTAACGAGGTACTTCAGGCTGTATCCGAAAGTAAAACTAATATATCTGCCGTTACAGGACGGACAGATAAAAATAAATTAGCATTGGTGCACGTCACAATTCTGATTCGTAATACGGATCATCTGCAATCCGTTGTAGAACGGATCAAACGTGTGAAAGATGTCTATTCGGTGCATCGGATTATGCAGTAAGGAGCCTGTTAGATGAGGGTGCTTGTACAACGTTGTAAAGAGGCTCAGGTGACCGTGGGAGACGAGCTTACAGGTAAGATCGAATCCGGATTAATGCTGCTCGTAGGCATTACCCATGAGGATACCGAGAAGGATGCCCAGTATCTGGCTGACAAAGTTAGTGGGTTGCGGATATTTGAGGATGATCAGGAGAAGATGAATCTCAGCCTGCTTGATGTAGGCGGTGCTGTATTGTCTGTTTCCCAGTTCACCCTGTACGGAGATTGTCGCAAAGGAAAGCGTCCGAGCTTTGCTGCTGCGGCCCGACCTGAAGCGGCAGAACTGTTATATGAAACATTTAATCAACTACTACGGGATAAAGGTATTCAGGTTGAAACCGGGCGTTTCGGAGCGATGATGGATGTAACATTTACCAACTGGGGACCCGTGACTTTGATACTTGAAAGTCCGGTTCGTCAGGAACCAGGTGCATAATTTCATAGGGTTCAGGCCATAATAAGGGATAATTCGTTGATGACTATTTCATGATCAAAGGAGTACCCATCCAATTATGCGCCAATCTGCGAAAGAAACACGTACCCGTACAGAACCTTTGTTACTCCCTGGCAACCTGTATGAATCATTGCACCTTGCCCGTTCGGCTGCAGAGTATGTTGCAACGATCTGGGCACTTCAGGATTCGGACAAAGGGAAGAAGAGTCATCTTCCGCGATCTTGAATGTTTACACAGGTATATAAATATCCGATATTTGGATTATACAGATTCTAAAAAGTCCTGATTCCTTCCCGAATCAGGACTTTTTGTCGTGAGTTGATTCTTTTAACTATTCGTTTGAGGACTTCGTCACAAAATGAAATTACACCCAATTGTTATAAATTGCTCTGGTGAGGGTAATAACAAAACGAGGCACAATGAAGTGCCAATGTACTGCAAGACCCGATTTTATAAAGAAAGTTCGAACACGGAAAGGAGAACATACGTTATGAGTAAAGTTGCTTTTTTATTGGCGAATGACTTTGAAGATTCGGAGATGCAGGTCCCGTATGACGAAGTAAAAAAAGCTGGACATGAAGTGGAGATTATCGGATTGAAAGTCGGTGAGACCCTTAAAGGTAAAGGAGGAAAGGCCTCCTATACCACAGATAAGGCGATTGGTGATGCATCCGCTTCAGATTATGATGCAGTCGTGATTCCTGGTGGATCATCCCCAGAGAATTTGCGAACGGATGCACACATCTTGAAGTTTGTCACCGAGATCAACAGTGCGAAGAAACCAATTGCAGCGATCTGCCATGGTCCGCAAATTTTGGCTAGTGCCGGTCTGTTGAAAGGCCGCACCATTACATCCTATCCACCACTTAAGGATGACATGGTAAACGCAGGAGCAGAGTTCAAGGATCATGAGGCCGTTGTGGATGGAAACTATATTACATCCCGAACACCCGAAGATGAGCCAGCGTTTGTACGTGAACTGCTAAAAGTTATATAACTTCACCCAGTTCAACTGACATACATGGATGTATCTTAACTACGTTACGTCGTGACGTTTACAAACTTCACGTTGCATTTCATTCCGAAAAAGGAGGGTTTGACATGACAAAACATATTCAGGCGTATTTTCGAACCGAAGACGAGGCAGAGGGCGCAAGAACTTCACTTCAGACGTTCCGTACAGAGCATCTGGAAGTAGGTCAGCTCGATAGTGCGATAGGTAGAGACACGCGTGTTATGGTGCCACTGGTGCCTTATAATACAGCAGGTGGCGTAGGTACCAACGGAGCAATGGGTGTAGGTGCAGCCCCGGGTGTTCCAGCCAGCGAAAATGTGATCCCTGTGGTAGCCAATGTGGACCGTGATGCAGAACGGGATACTCGTGATAGAGTGAATGAGGATGGAGACATGCTGAATGCTTCGGATGTGTCTTCGGCCGATTATGATGATCTGCATTATGTTCTGTCTGCCAAAGTAAGGGATGAGGATTATGAAGAGATTGTTCATAAACTTCGTTCCAACCATGCCTATGTGGAAGAGTTGAATTAACGTGTAGATACTTCTAGGCCCTTGCACTGCTTGACTACAGAGTCGAGTAATGTGCAAGGGTTTTTCAATTATAAATATATTAAAAAACACAATTATAAAGCGCTATCATTTTTGTAATATTACTGTAATATTAGTTACATAAGCCTTTAACATAGTGGGCTTATAATAACACACATGACCCCCTTTTTTTATATATCCTTTGAGCCTGCACACCGTGTGCAGGCTATTTTTTTTGAGCTGAGAATGTGTATGTTTTGGGCAGAGCTTACCCCTTTATTCAATTTTTGCTAGAATAGAGAGATGGGTTTATATATTCTACAGCGAATTGTTTTCATAGTTGGGCTACATTGGACGGTAATTCTAGCTCCAGCGATTGGGTTCAGGCGAATCCAATCCTATGACAGAGAGTATGAGGAACTCATCGCCAGAGTGATCCGTCATATTCCAGATGAACATATACTCGCTGAAACGGCCCCACCTTTTTTATATAAGTACAGGGCAGCCGTTTCTGCTTGATCGATGGAATTTGAAAGTTATATAGAATGCCTCGTTTGAGAAATGACACCTACAATGCTAAAGCAACAGAGTTCTCATGCGAATGGCTAGAGACAGATTTAAGGGGGAATTAGTTTTGAGTAAGGTTGGAAGAAATGATTTATGCCCATGCGGTAGTGGGAAAAAATATAAGAAATGTTGTCTGAACAAGGAGTCCTCTGCTGTAGAATCCATACTGGGGATAATATCAACGGAGCAACCGGTTCGGGAAGCCTCCATTCAGCCTGAGAGCAAACTGACCTTGACCAAGCTGAAAAAGATGGTGGCAAGCGATTTGAAATGGGAGCACCCGGCTCACGAACAGCTGGCCCTGCAGACTATTGAGAACATGAGGAACCAATACGAGCCAGAGGTAATTTTGGAAGCTCTGGTGCTATGGAACGGCTACTCCCGTCAGACCCGCCCTACTGTGAAGAAGACAGGCTCGTTCTCTGCTGCAATTGAGTATTTGCTGTCCGAGGAATACGGCTTCAATGTCTCAAAGGCTGAGCTGGCTGATAAATATGAGGTAACGACAGGCACGATCTCCCGGAAGGTTAAGGAGATGAATAGTTACATCGAAGAATACGGCATGGGCGGTGAAACGGACGAGCTATTGATGCTGAACGGTCCAGGCACATCGAAAGACAAAGCACAGGCTCTGCTGTCTAAGGCGAGGGAAGCGAGCTCTTCCAAACGGAGAGTACATCTGGCGGAAACAGCGCTGGAGATGTATCCTGACAGCTCTGATGCGTATCTTATTCTAGCTGAGGAATCGGACAGTGAGGATGATGCACGATCTTACCTCAAGGAAGGAATCGCTGCTGGCAAACGTGAACTGGGCGAACTGTTCTTTGAGGAGAACAAAGGGGACTTCTGGGGGCTTCATGAGACTCGTCCCTATATCCGGATATGTAAAAGTTATGCCGAATCCTGCTGGTTTGGTGGAGATACGAAAGAAGCAGCTCAGATCCTGGAGCATATGCTAGAGCTTAATACGGAAGACAATACCGGAGCACGTTACCTGCTCGCTGCTGTGTATTTGTACAGTAACCAATTGGAACAGGCAGAGCAATTGCTGGAGGAGTATGGAAAAGGTGACGCCGCAGCGGCCTTTGCCTATGACAAGATTATTCTGGAGTATAAGAAAAACGGAATCACCTCCCAGCTCAAAATGCTGTACCGTGTGGCGCGGGGTGTGAACAAACATGTGCCTGATTACCTGTTGGGTTTGAAGCGATTGCCGCATAACCTCCCTGACTTTGTCGGAATGGGCGACTCCGACGAAGCGATTGAATATGTCATTATGCATTCCCGTTTATGGGCGAGCGCGCCGGATCTGTTGAAGTGGATGCTGCAACAATAGAGGAATAAGAAGCGAATAGAAGTTGGAATTCATATGATGAATCCAGCTTCTATTAGCCATATTTTCTGTGGACTCCTCATACCATGCTGTGTGTGAGCAAAAATTTCTAGAGCTATCTTTTCGTGTTAACCCTTGACTTTAGCACTGCGGTTCATTACAATCAGAAAATAATACGTTGACTACAGTCAATACAAGTCGATTTTTGAACTATAATACTGATTTGATGACGGGACCAAGTACTCCGTGCCCACATGACCAGAGAGGAATCCCCAGGCTGTAAGGATTCTCTTGATGAGCGGACGAATGACTTCCCCGAGAACAGACGGCGAACACAGCAGAGATGATCTGTTTGACCAGTAGCTGGCCTGCGCAGGACGTGCGTTACACGTAGAGCGGAATATCTGCTTGATCAGAATGCCTTGGGCAAACCTGAATCATCAGAGATCACCTGAACGGCTAAAGTGTCAGGTTTCCGGAATGTGGGTGGTACCACGGGTGAATGTATATTACACAATCTCTCGTCCCTTTGTTTGCTGTATACACAGCGACAGGGCGAGGGATTTTTTTGTTATATAAGTTGATTTAAAAGAAATACACGAAAACGGAGAGGGCAGAAAAAACCTGTAAAAGCGAAGCGTTCGCCTTTATCACCGGATTTCCACATTATAAAATTAATTCAAAAAATCTGGGGATAACAGCGATTGTAAGGTTGTTCTGCCCGCGCAGTGATCACGTGTAGAATTTTTTAACTTTTAGAGAAAAAAATCAATGCTGGAGGGATCAAGATGGCTTTTCAAAAACCGACTGGAACGCAGGACTTACTGCCTGGAGTTGTCGAGAAATGGCAGTACGTAGAAGAAAAAGCACGAGATCTGTGTCGACGGTTTAATTACCGTGAGATTCGTACACCGATCTTCGAACAGACTTCTTTATTTGTACGCGGTGTAGGAGAGACTACCGATATCGTTGAGAAAGAAATGTATACCTTTGATGACAAAGGTAATCGCAGCATGACTCTTCGTCCGGAGGGAACAGCGGGTGTTGTCCGTGCGTATGTAGAGAATAAAATCTACGGTGAACCGGATGTGAGCAAGCTCTATTACATCGGTCCGATGTTCCGGTATGAGCGTCCGCAGGCAGGCCGTCAGCGTCAGTTCCACCAGTTTGGCGTAGAAGCCATCGGTGCGCTGGACCCGGCAATTGATGCCGAAGTAATCGCACTGGGCTACCAATTGTGCGTAGAGCTCGGCTTGAAGGATGTCAAAGTGGAGATCAACTCCGTGGGTAACTCAACCAGCCGTGCAGAATACCGCGAGACATTACTCGGGTTCCTCAGACCGATGAAAGACAGTCTATGCAAGGACTGCCAGTCCCGCATGGAGCGCAATCCACTGCGTGTACTTGACTGCAAAGTCGATCAGGACAAATTCGTAGGGGCACCGTCCATACTGGATAGCCTGGATGAAGAGTCTTTGAACCACTTTGCCAAGCTGCAGTCATACCTGGATGATTTCGGTGTGGATTATGCTGTGAATAATCGTCTGGTGCGGGGCTTGGATTATTACACACTGACTGCGTTTGAATTAAAAGCCCAAGGTATTGGAGCAATCGATACGGTTGGCGGCGGCGGTCGGTACAATGGTCTGGTTGGAGATATCGGCGGACCTGATCAGCCTGGCATCGGCTTCGGTATTGGTCTGGAGCGTATTCAACTGATTCTGGAGCATCAAAACATTGAGGTTACTACGCTGGCTCCACTGGATGTGTATTTTGTTGCTCTGGGAGAGGCAGCTGATCGTGAAGTGAACCGTCTGTTGTTCAAACTTCGTCAGTCTGGACTGTCTGGTGAACGCGATTATCTGGGCCGCAAGATGAAAGCACAGATGAAATCAGCTGACCGTTTCAAATCCCGCTATACTGCCATCCTTGGTGATGACGAGCTGGAGCGTGGTGAGATTGCCCTCAAGTCGATGGATACAGGTGAACAACAAACTGTGAAGCTGGATGATCTGGTAGCGGCTATACGCGAGGGTAAATAAGCACGAAGTGTTATATTAAATCTTAAAACATTCAAGTAAAACAATTGATCCGGCAAAATCACTGAGGTTCACTGACGTTTCCGACTAATTGGAAGTTGGCGAGCCAGAGGTAATATGCCTTTTCGAATACATGGTCTACACGTAACCGGACTGTTGAAGAGCAGGCACTGACTGCCCATACAGAACGGAAATTCACATAATGAGGAGTTTGGTTATGAAAAGAAGTCATCATTGCGGCGCATTAACACCCGCACACATCGGTGAAACAGTAACATTGAACGGTTGGGTTCAGACCCGCCGTGACTTGGGGGGCGTACTCTTCATCGACCTGCGTGATCGCAGCGGGATTGTACAAGTTGTCTTTAACCCGGCTTATTCCGGTGAAGCTCTGCAAATCGCAGATCGCGTACGTAGTGAGTATGTTATCGCTGTAACGGGTAAAGTTGTTAAACGTGATGCAGAAACAGTTAACAAAAACCTGCCTACAGGCGAAATTGAAGTTCAAATTACAGAAATCGAAGTGCTGAACGCGGCAAAAACACCTCCATTCTTCATTGAAGATGGTGTTGAAGTTGATGAATCCCTTCGTTTGAAATATCGTTACCTGGACCTGCGTCGTCCGGAGATGTTCGAAACACTGAAACTGCGTTCCAAAGCGTCCAAAGTGTTCCGTGACTACCTGGATGGAGAAGAATTCGTTGAAGTGGAAACACCAATCCTGACCAAGAGCTCCCCGGAAGGTGCACGTGATTATCTCGTACCGAGCCGTGTGCATGAAGGTGAATTCTTCGCCTTGCCACAATCCCCGCAAATCTACAAACAATTGCTGATGGTGGGTGGCGTTGAGCGTTATTATCAGATCGCTCGTTGTTTCCGGGATGAGGATCTGCGTGCAGACCGTCAACCAGAATTCACTCAAGTCGACATCGAGACTTCTTTCTTGCAACAGGATGACCTGCTGCCGATGATGGAAGAACTGATGGCCAAATTGCTGCGTGAAACCAAAGGCATTGAGCTGGAACTGCCTTTCCAACGGATTACGTATGCAGATGCAATGGGTAAATACGGTTCAGACAAACCAGATCTGCGCTTTGGTATGGAACTGGTTGAAATGAACGATATCGTAGCGAACAGTGGTGTGAAAGTATTTGCTTCTGTCATCGAAAAAGGTGGAGAAGTGAAAGTGCTGAACGCCAAAGGCTGTGGCACATGGAGCCGTAAAGAGATCGATGATCTCGGACCATTTGCTGCACGTTACGGTGCGAAAGGTCTGGCTTGGATTCAAGTGAAAGACGGCGAGTTCAAAGGGCCAATCGTGAAGTTCTTCACGCCTGAAGAAATCGAAGCGGTCAAAGAACGTACTGGTGCTGAAGATGGGGACTTGCTGCTCTTCTCCGCAGACACTAAAAAAGTGGTTGCTGACGTTCTTGGCGCACTGCGTCTGAAAATCGGCCGTCAACTCGGACTGATCGATGACAGCAAATTCAAATTCGCTTGGGTTGTGGACTTCCCACTCCTCGGATATGATGAAGATGCGAAACGTTATGTAGCAGAACACCATCCGTTCACACGTCCAAAAGATGAAGATGTACATCTCTTCGACACTGATCCGGGTGCAATTCGCGCTCAAGCCTATGACCTTGTTCTCAATGGTTATGAAGTAGGTGGCGGTTCGATGCGTATCTACAAACGTGATGTTCAAGAGAAGATGTTTGCTGCCCTTGGACTCTCACCAGAAGTAGCGAATGAGAAATTCGGCTATCTGTTGGAAGCATTCGAATATGGAACTCCACCGCATGGTGGTATTGCCTTTGGTCTGGACCGTCTTGTGATGTTGCTGGCGGGCCGCACGAATCTGCGTGAAACGATTGCCTTCCCGAAAACGGCAAGTGCAACGGATCTGCTCATGAATGCACCTTCCGAAGTGGATGATTCTCAATTGGAACAACTTCACATCCGTGTAGCCCGTAAACCGGTAGCGGAAAAGAAATAAGGAGGCATCGATTCTCAATGCTCCATCAATTTTCAAGAACAGAACTTGCGATCGGACCTGAAGGTCTGAACACATTGAAGAATAGTACAGTAGCCGTGCTCGGTATTGGCGGTGTAGGTGGAATTGCTGTAGAAGCTCTTGCCCGCAGCGGTGTAGGTCGCATCATCCTGATTGATAAAGACGTTGTGGACATCACCAACATTAACCGCCAGATTCATGCGCTGACCACGACAGTAGGGCAGAAAAAAGCGGATCTGATGGTGGAACGTGTGAAACTGATCAATCCGGAATGTGATGCGATTGCCCTGAATATGTTTTACACGGAAGAAACGTATGAGGAATTGTTCAAATATGAACTGGATTATGTGCTGGATGCATCCGACACGATTATCTACAAAATCCATCTCATTAAAGAGTGCCTGAAACGTAAAATTCCGATGATCTCCAGCATGGGTGCGGCGAATAAAATGGATCCAACGAAATTCCAGGTTGCGGATATTTCGAAAACGACCATGGACCCGATTGCCCGTGTTGTGCGTACCACACTTCGTAAAGACGGCATCAAAAAAGGCGTGAAAGTGGTCTTCTCGACTGAAAAACCGATGAAGCCGCGTGAGGACGTAACACAGAAAATCGTTCCCGAGAATGCTCCGGAAATTCGTAAGGCCAAACAGCCACCTGCGAGTAACTCATTTGTGCCTCCGGTAGCTGGACTGATTATGGTCAGTGTTGCGATTAAGGATTTGTTAGAAATTGCAGAGAACAAGCAGCAGTAACTTGCTGCCAACAGAACAGCGTGGATGCTGACAAGGCATCTGCGCTTTTTTGTGTGATCATACTTCGCAAGAGAGGAGCGGATGGGACGTCAATCGTCTATGATAGCTGAACTGTATTCATAGATAAATGTCAGAGTTACGTCATGTACTTCAAAGTCAAAACCGTGTATGATATTCACTGCTGCGCGAAATGATGATACATACATAATGAATTTGCGGCTAGAGAGAGGGGAATAGAACGAAATGAAACACGGATGGATGACCAGACGTCTTGGCATGGAGCCAGGAGACCAGTGGAAAAAGGAAATTGTGGCGGGAGCCATTTCCTATTTTGCCGTGGTCTATATCGTTATGGTCAATGCTACAATTCTTTCCGATGCCGGTATGCCCTTGCAGGCGGCCATGGTTGGAACCCTGCTGACGTCCATTGCAGGCTGTTTGCTCATGGCATTTGGCGGAAAATCACCGATTATCGTTGTGCCCGGCATGGGGATTAATGCATTTTTTACGTATACACTTGTACATTCCATGAAATTAAGCTGGCAAGAAGCGCTGGCCGTTGTAACCGTTACAGGTATACTGTTTGCCATTGTTGCGTTTACGTCACTATACAAAATGATCAGCGAAGCGATCCCGAAAAATCTACAGCATGGCATTACGGTCGGGATTGGTTTGTTTCTGACATTTATCGGTTTACAAAAAAGTGGAATCGTTATTGCGCACCAGACCACATTTGTCGCGATTGGGCACTTCAATGATCCAAACGTCATTACAGCCTGCGTTACACTGGTGATTGCCTTGATTTTATTTATACGTAACGTGCAGGGTGGACTTCTCATCAGTATTCTGGTCGGGACAGGTCTTGCCTATGTACTTGGAGCAGTAAACCCGGGCGAGTCCGTATCAGCGATGGATGCGCTGCGTCAATACGGTGGGTTGTTTGGCGAATTGTCTTTGATGAAGCTAGCTGATGTTGCATTTTGGATCGCGGTATTTTTGCTACTGCTGATTGTGGTGTTCGAAAATATCGGATTAATTACGGCTCAGACACAGATGATTGGTCGTCCAGAGCGGTTCAAAGGAAGTCTTCGCGCCCTATCGATTAGTACCGTGCTGGCAGGTATATTCGGAAGTAGTCCTCCAGTTGCTGCAGCCGAGACTACAGCCGGAATTGCCGCAGGCGGTCGCACAGGTTTGACTCCGCTCGTTACAGCCGTGTTATTCGGGGCTACTTTTTTCTTCATCCCGCTGCTCGGTTACATTCCGGACAGTGCAATTGCTCCCATTTTGATCATTATTGGTGGCCTGATGGTGCAAGGTGTGAAAGATATGGATTTTGGTGACTTTACAGAGGCGTTCCCGGCATTTCTGATCATGGTCATGATTCCATTTACATATAGCATCGTGGACGGTATGGCGTTTGGGTTTATTGCCTATCCACTAGCGAAGCTGGCAGCAGGTCAAGGTAAGCAGGTGCCTGTAGTCATGTATGGCATTTCCATCCTCTTTTTAGCCAATTTTGTGTTACATGGTATCTTGTAAAGCTGTGTTAACAACAAAAGGCAACGTCATGTAACTTCATACGTATGATCTCTGGTGAGCAGATGGAGAACGGGAGGAACGGGAATGGAAGAGCAGCAACAAACAGGGCAGAATGAACCGAAGGTGGGAAAAAAGGGATTCAAGGATTTCGTCAAGCTTATCGCTTCTACGAACCCGCCAAAACTGATCCTGATTCTGGCCCTCATTTTAACCCTGATTCAAACGGCGGCCGGACTGATTGTGCCACTGATGACCAAAGGTCTGATTGATGGACTTACCACTTCGGCACTGAACAAATCTGTTATTTTATTGTTACTCGGGGCATTTGTGATTCAGGCGATTGCTTCGGGTATCAGCATTTATATGTTGAATTACGCCGGACAACGCGTGGTCGCAACACTTCGCACCAAGCTGTGGAACAAGGTCTTGTCGCTGCGAATGCCATATTTCGATCGCAATCGGACAGGCGATACGATGAGCCGGATTACAAATGATACAAGCCAGATCATGACGTTGATCGCAGATTATTTGGTGTCTTTTGTATCCAACATTGTTGCCGTTGTGGGTGGTGTGGCATTACTGTTCTACTTGGATTGGGTGATGTCGCTCATTATTCTGAGTCTGGTTCCACTTACGCTGCTAATTCTTCTGCCTGTGGGTAAGAAGATGTACAAGATCTCCAAGAAACAACAGGACGAGATGGCAGGTCTTACGTCCGTGCTCAGTCAGGTTATTGGCGAGATCCGTTTGGTCAAAGCCTACGGTACGGAAAAGCAGGAAGTGGAAGCAGGGGATTCCCGGATTCGTAAAATGTTTGCTTTTGGCTTGCAGGAAGCACGCATTCTTGCTTTGATCGGTCCCTTGTTTACATTTGTCATGACTGCCGTACTGGTCGTTATTCTGGGTGTGGGGGGAATGCGTGTAGCGTCTGGCATGCTGTCACCGGGTGAACTGGTCGCGTTCATATTACTGTTGTTCCAGGTCATTATGCCAATGGGACAATTCACGACGTTATACTCCCGTTTGCAGAAAGTTGTAGGTGCAACGGAGCGCATACAAGCCATTCTTGCCGATGAGGAAGAGCCACATGACAGCACCAAGGTAGCACCAAAAGGAAATGAGACGATTGCATTCCATGATGTACACTTTTCCTATGTTACAGGTGAGGAAGTGCTGCATGGGATCAATCTGACGGTACCTACACAAAAAGTGACAGCCATTGTCGGTCCCAGCGGTAGCGGCAAATCAACACTGTTCTCTTTGATGGAGCAGTTCTATATGCCCGATTCAGGCCATATTTCATATGGGGGACAAGCGATAACGGATTATTCTTTGTCTTCTTGGCGCAGTAAGATCGGGTATGTGTCTCAGGAAAGTCCCCTCATGGCGGGTTCAATCCGAGATAATATGACCTACGGATTAAACCGTGAGGTCACGATGGATGAGATCAGAACAGCGGCAGAGATGGCGTATTCGGCAGACTTTATAGACAAGTTGCCACAGGGATATGAGACGGAAGTGGGCGAGAGAGGAATTAAGTTATCCGGGGGACAACGTCAACGGATTGCTATTGCTCGTGCCTTATTGCGCAGTCCGGATATTCTCATGTTGGATGAAGCGACATCCAGTCTGGACAGTACCTCAGAGTATGAAGTACAACAGGCTTTGTCCAACCTGATGGAAGGCAGAACTACGATCGTGATCGCGCACCGATTGTCCACTGTGGTGGATTCCGATCAGATTGTTGTATTGGAGCATGGACATGTTACCGGAACAGGAACTCATGCGGAATTGATCAGCAGTCATCCGGTATACCGTGAATTAGCGCAGAAACAGTTTGTGGCACAGGAAGGGCAAGATTGAAGTCAGAACTAGATCGATAACTGTTTTTCAAAGATAAGGTTCAAAAATAGTTCAACTTAAGACCGTTGTTCATTCGTTCAGTACGAGCGTGAGCAACGGTTTTCTTTTATGAGATTCCCAGGTTGCTGTAGCTTTTTACACATCAATATGATATAGTGGGTATCCTTTTGCGTCGTCAGTGATTGGCGATGCAGAGCAAAACATATTCTTAGGAGGTAACTGAAACATGTCAGACAGCTTTCAAAGTGCCTATCAAGAAGAAGAGTACAGGTTAGAGCGAACGATGGAGGAAGTGGACAGTCAGTTGGAACGACTGCAGAACATTCCGGTATACACCGGCCACGACTTCACAGAACAAGTGCTGGAAGCTGGACGCGAAGAGCGCCGCACCGCCTTGTCCAAGAGCGCGCAGCAACCCTATTTCGGACGCTTGGATTTCGAAGAACAGGGCAGTGGTGCACGGAAACCGCTGTATATTGGCAAAATCGGCGTAGACCGCGAAGAGGTGGGAGAGCATCCGCTCGTCATCGACTGGCGTGCTCCTGTCGCAAGCCTGTTTTACTCATTTACGGGAGGGGAAGCCTCCGCTACGTATGAAGCCCCGGAAGGGCTTATCGAAGGTCTCGTATATCTGAAACGAAACGTTGTCATTCGGCAGCGGATATTGGAACGTGTGGCGGATACATATAACCGTGACAGCGACCAACCAGCGGTATCTGATGAATTCCTCGTTTATCGTCTGGGAGAGAACAAGGATAACAAACTGCGTGACATCGTATCTACGATTCAGGCGGAGCAGGATCTGATTATTCGTGCAGCGAGAAACACTGCATTGATCATTCAGGGTGTAGCTGGATCTGGGAAAACAACGGTTGCCCTGCATCGGCTTGCCTTTTTGCTATATCAGTACAAGGAGCAGGTATCTGCAGAGAAAATGGTTATTTTTGCGCCCAACCACATGTTTCTGGATTACATCTCGGATGTGCTTCCGGAACTTGGAGTAGGGGACATTCAACAGCGGACATTCCCGGATTGGGCGATGAACCTGCTGGGGCTGGAAATGCCTTTGGCGAATACGTCGGATACATTGAACACCTGGTTCGAAACTCCAGATGCGCGGCCTGAATTAAATGATGATGTACCTGGACGTTACAAAGGATCCATCCGTTTCATGGAGCTTATTCGAGAGTGGCTCTCGGGCATGGAAGCGGATTCCGTACCGGATATGGACTTCAGTCCATGGGATGGTAAGGTGCTCAGCAAGACGGAGATCGAGAACTGGTTCGGTGAGGAATATAAGCATTATCCACTAGCCAAACGCAAAGAACGGGTCATGGCGCGGGTTCACCGCTGGATTGAGATGGAACTTAAGAAACCGATGCCAGAAGCTGTGCGCAAAGAACGCAAGAAAAAAGCGTCTACTCGTGAGAAAGCTTATGCCAAAAAATGGCCGCAATACGAGCCGCTTACGTTATATAAACAGCTGTTTAAAGCTGCAAAGGGTGGTTCTGTTCCAGCCTCGCTCAGCGGGCTCATCCCCAAAGGCGTAATGAAACAAACGGCAGCAGATCTGAAACAGGATATCGTCCGTGAAGAGGATCTGCCTGCATTGGTATACATTCATACATTGGTCCATGATATTGAGGGTTCGGAGCGGTTTGATCATGTCGTGATTGATGAAGCGCAGGACTTTTCCCCTTTTCATGTGGCGTTATTGGATCAGTTCGTCAAAGGGCATTCCTTCACCATACTGGGTGACTTGTCTCAAGGCATTCATGAGTACCGTGGTGTTCATGCGTGGGAAGAGATGAGTTCTTTATTTCCTGAGGAACAGAATGCATACTTTGCGTTAACCCGAAGTTATCGTTCGACGATGGAAATTATCGATTATGCCAATACGATTTTGGAACGTGGTGTCAAGAGCGGGATTACGGCGATTCCTGTTTTCCGTAGTGGTGATCCGGTTCGGACGTTGGCTTATGGAGGCGAAGGGCGGACGGCGAGTCTTGAAGAGGCTTTGAAGGTGTTAACCGTCAAAGACTACCGAACGGTCTCCATCCTGACTCGTACACTGCATGAAGCAGAGGAACTTCATCGTGAACTTCAGGACGCAGGCTGGGATCTGAATCTGATCGATGGTGGCAAAAAGCAGTACACGGGTGGACACTCCGTTTTACCAGTCTATCTGTCCAAAGGGTTGGAGTTTGATGCCGTTATTGTGGCAGACGTAGACCAGAAGCATTATTTGCCCAATGCGGGTGATGCAAAGCTGTTGTACGTTGGTTGTACACGGGCCTTGCACGAATTGTGGTTGTTCCACGAGGGTGATTTGCCAGAATACGCGGCTGCAACACATAATCCCGACGGCGAGCCGGTAACCGTTCAAGGTTGGCCAGAGCTTGGTTAGATAAAGTTTGTTTATACAACAAAAGGCATGACGTTCATGGGAAAGTCCCATAAGCGCATGCCTTTTTCTGCTTTTGTGCGAGAATTGCTTAATCTTCCGACGAAGGACGATGGAGGAGTTCAAGTTTATGTTACGCTATTTCTCATTCTGGATGAGCGACGGTTCACCAGGAATATGCCAACACCAATAAATAAACCACCTGCTAATGCAAACCATTGAACGTGTTCTCCTAGTAAAATCCAACTCGATAATACACCAAAGAACGGTGCCAGAAACAGATACGAACTGGTTTGGGCTGGGTCACTATTCTGAAGCAGATAAAACCAGAGTGAGAACTGAATGATGGAGCACACAAATGTTAACCAGAGCAGCGCCATAACCGAGGTGGTATTGACCATAAAGTGAGGCTGTTCAGTCCATACGCTCAGCAGAAGAAGCGCAGCACCTCCCGCGAGCATCTGATAGGCTGTTAAGACAAAAGTATCGTAGCCATCGCCCCAGCGTTTGATGAGCAATGTGGACACGGCAAAGGAGATCGCACTACCAAATCCAATCCAGGTTCCGGGACTGAAGCTCATCTGCCACCCAAAAGTTAACATAATCCCGATGAAACCGAGTATAACACCGATCCACTGACTAAAACGGTAGGTCACTCTATATAAGAGAGCACTGAGGATAATGACCAGTAGCGGATTGGTAAACGTAATAATGGCGGATTCACCGGATGTAATCCAGTTCATGCTGTAGTAGGCGCAGCCCATCACTCCTGCGGATTGGAACAGACCAATGAGGATTATTTTCAACCAAGACTGCCATCCAGTAGGCAAAGGACGTTTACGAAGGAACAAGGCCATCAAGCCACCTGCCAGTATATAACGTATGCCCATGAGCAGGAAAGGTGGGGCATATAACATGCCGATCTTGCCAACTGGAAAAGAAGTACCCATGATTAGCGTTGTCAAAATGATCAAAATTGTATACTTCAAGGGTTGTATAATCCGGGTATCTTTATCATGACTAGAGCTCATAACGTCTGTCCGCTATCTACAGTAATTAGTTGCCCGGTCATGGATTGCTGTTCCAGCGCAACACAGATCATGTGTGCGATATCTTCAGGTGAGGCAATATGCTGTAATAACACTTTTCCACCAAGACGATACATTCGCTCCTCGTTTCCAGCCCACCACCTTGTAGCAACTGCGCCAGGGACGATAGCATTCACCCGAATGTGTGGTGAGAGTGCGTGCGCAAGTGATAAGGTCAGACCGTGAACTGCCGCTTTGGAGACGGCGTATGGGAGAGAGGAGCCCGAACCCGTACTGCCTGCGATACTGCCCAAATTCACGATAGAGCCACCGCCAGCCTGTCTCATACCTTCCGTCACTGCACGAGCGCAATGAAACATGCCTTTCACATTCACATCAACCAGCTCATTCCAAATGTCATCTGTAACAGACTCCAGATCGTGCATGGGGATATGGTGTGTGATTCCGGCGTTATTTACAAGGGCAGTGATCGGGCCATAGGTTTCAGTTATTGTAGTGAACATCCGCCGGACATCAAGATCATTGGCAACATTAGCTTGAACGGCGAATGCATGGCCTCCTGTATCCAAAATGTGTTGAACAGTCTCTCTTGCTGCATCTTGTGAGCGGGAATAGTTGACAGCGACCAAGGCTCCGCGTTCAGCGAGCATCTCACTTACAGCACGACCTATACCTGTTCCACCACCTGTGATTAGAGCAACTCTATTTTTCCAGTATGTCATGCTGAACACTCCTTATCATCAACCAGTCAGATGACTGGTTTGGGATCTACATGAATTGTAGTTCGGTTTACACATGAAGTATAATGATTGGTAATGAAGCCGATATCATTTTGAATGATGTCAGAGTGGGGGGACCATGGAGAGCGGGGATCTTAGAATATTTCAGTGTGTTGCACAGGAAGGGAATCTGACCAAAGCTGCTTCTAAACTGGGGTATGTTCAATCCAACGTAACGGCACGAATCCGGCATCTGGAAGCAGAAGTAGGTACAACGTTGTTCATTCGTCATAACCGAGGCATGACGTTATCTCCAGCCGGAGAGATGCTGCTGACCTATGCAGATAAAATTATTGGTTTGCTGAATGATGCTTCCAAGGCGCTTCGGGCGAAGAGCACACCATCGGGTCCAATGCGAATAGGGTCTACACAAACCTCAGCGGCCGTGCGACTACCTGAACTTTTCGTCAGATATTATAAACAGTATCCAGATGTCTCCTTGTCACTGGTTACTGGCAATTCGCAGATGCTTATGGATCAGGTTATTGGGTATGAATTGGAAGGGGCTTTCATTGGTTGTCCCTGTGATCATCCCGACATCGTTTCTATTCCCGTATTTGATGAGGAACTATTTGTTGTTTATTCTGGTATGGGTCCTACGGATGAAGATCTTAAGAGTAAACCCATTCTTGTCTACAGCATGGGGTGTTCCTATCGTCAGGTTTTGGAGGAATGGTTAGAGGTGGGTGGTGTTACCCGCCCAGTAATTATGGAATTCGGAACCCTTGAAGCGATTATTAGTGGGGTTACGTCCGGCATGGGAATTTCCTTATTACCAGAGATTGTGATTAGGCATCAGATCAAAAATGGATTACTGCGCACGCATACACTCCCCGTAGGTATGAATCGCATGATGACTCATTTTATTACTCGCAAGGATGCCTTTGTCAGCAGTGCACTTCATGCATTTATGGCTATGTTACCGCGAGAGTATGATATGATAGAGAGTGGAGAACCATCAGAAGTGTAATTGTAATCAAGGCAAGGCAATCCGTTAAGGAAGTGATGAGCAATGGATTTATTTTCGTTTCAACAGGACTCAAAACCACAAGCTAGATTGCTCGCGGACCGCATGCGGCCAGAGCATCTGGATGAATATATTGGACAGGAACATATTATTGGACCAGGGAAATTACTCCGGCGCGCCATCGAGGCTGATCAGATTTCGTCCATCTTGTTATACGGCCCTCCGGGATGTGGCAAGACAACCTTGGCACATATCATTTCCCAGCAAACGCAAGGACAGTTCGTACGTCTGAATGCAGTGGAAGCTTCCGTCAAGGATGTGCGTGAAGTCATCGAACAGGCGCAAACGAATAAACAGCTGTATGGAACGAAAACCATTTTGTTCCTCGACGAGGTACATCGGTTTAACAGTTCACGTCAGGATGCGCTATTGCCAGCGGTAGAGAAGGGCACGATTATTTTTATCGGCGCAACAACAGAGAATCCCTTTCATTATGTCAATGGGGCCTTGATGAGCCGTTCAACTCTGTTCCAGCTAGAATCGCTAAATAAAGATCATTCCCTAATTGCAATGCGCAGAGCATTGAGTGATGCGGACAAAGGTTTGGGATTCATGGAACTACAGGCAGACGATGAGGCGCTTGAACATATTGCCACGATGGCCAACGGGGATATTCGGCGTGCGCTTAACGCCCTTGAACTGGCTGCTTTGACCACGCCACCGGAGAAAGATGGATCCATTCATATTACGCTTGGTGTGGCAGAAGAGTCTATTCGGCGACCGATTGTGAAGGCGGATGAATCCACACAGTATGATGTGTTGTCTGCATTTCACAAGAGTATTCGGGGTTCCAGTGATGCGGCGTTGTTCTGGTTTCTATACGCGGTGGAGAAGCTCGGCATGGACCCGATGACCTTCATTCGGCGCCTGATTGCAGCCAGCAGTGAAGATATTGGACTTGCGAACCCGCAAGCCATGACTCAGGCGATTGGAGCACTTGATGCGTACCGAAATAACGGCTGGCCAGAAGCCAAGCTGAACATTGCACAAGCGATTCTGTTTGCAGTCGAAAGTCCAAAATCCAACGCGGTGTACACTGCCATTTCCAAAGCCATGAACGCGATTGATGAGGTGAAATCGGCAGAAGTTCCGCTTCACTTGCGAGATACGCATTACTCGGGTGCCGTGAAGCTTGGACATGAGGGTTATCAATATCCACACAACTATCCGGGGCATTACGTGAAACAAGAATATTTGCCAAAGCAGCTCTCACGGAGAGTATTCTATGAGGCAACGGAGCAGGGTAACGAATCGAAGATCAGGCTGAACCAACAGCGGCGCAGAGATCTATAAGATCAGTCAGATCACTCGGGAGATGCACACAACATGAAAGAGCTTTTGTATATAGGGGCGGGTGGATTTCTCGGTACATTAACCCGATATGCCATACAGTTAGCGATACCCACTGTCCATGGGGGGGTCCCTTGGGCGGTGCTGTTAATCAATGCGATGGGCAGCCTTTTTTTGGGTTGGTTCTTTACCATAGCTGTCCCAGGCAAAATATCACCACAACTTCGACTGGCGATTGGTACAGGTTTTACTGGCGCATTTACGACATTCTCCACGTTTACACTGGATATTGTTCGTTTATCCGAAGGGGGCGAATGGGTCCATACGGCTATTTATATGATCGTAAGTCTGTTGGCAGGATTAATGCTATGTGCGCTGGGAATGAGCCTTGGACATCGTATGTTGGGAGCACAAAGACAAGAGGGTGATGCCTCATGATCCTGTGGATTGGTTTTGCAGGTGTGCTGGGTGCGGTACTGCGTTTCAGTCTGGGAAAATGGGTCTCTGGCTTGCTGGGAACGGCTTTTCCCTGGGGAACATGGATCATCAACGTCAGTGGTTCACTGCTGCTTGGGCTGTTATACGGGTGGCATCAATCTGCAATGATCTCAGATGGAATCTGGGTGATCTGGGGAACCGGATTTTGCGGTGCGTACACCACGTTCTCTACCTTTGGTTATGAAACGTTAGGAATTATGGGTCGACAACGATACGCAAGCGCGGCGCTCTACGTTGTCAGTTCGGTTCTAGTTGGGGTGTTGGCCGCCTGGGCAGGAGTCTGGTTAACTGCATAACGAACTATTTTTTATTTTTTTGCAAAAATAAGCAGGAAAAAAGCCATCCTTCATGGTATACATGAAAGACGGCTTTTTTAATAGGGATACACGGTATTGTGTATAATCCTTATTTTAATGGACAAGATCTATTACTGCATTGCGGGTACAGGTACTTTTTGCACCTGATCGATCGTACCCCCACCCAGGCAGACTTCTCCGTCGTAGAAAACAACGGCTTGTCCTGGCGTAATGGCTTTTTGCTGCTGGTCAAATTGTACATCCACACTTCCATCTTCCTGCCAGGTCAATGTTACACCTTGATCCGGCTGACGATAGCGGAACTTGGCAGTACAACGGTATGGTACATTAGGCACGTGCTCTGCACCAGCAATCCAGTTCACACCCGTTGCAGTAAGACCAGTGGAGTACAAGCTTGCATGGGCATCGCCCTGAACAACAAGCAGTTGATTCTTCTCCAGATTCTTGTCTGCAACAAACCAGGGTTCACCATTGCCGGAACCGCCAATGCCAAGACCTTGGCGCTGTCCAAGTGTGTAGTACATCAGACCGTCATGACGACCTTTGACTTCACCGGTTGCGATATCAACCATGTCTCCGCCTTTGGCAGGCAGATAGTTACTCAGGAACTCTTTGAAATTACGCTCACCGATGAAGCAGACACCTGTGCTGTCTTTTTTCTTGGCAGTATACAAACCAGCCGCTTCTGCGATTTTGCGTACTTCCGGTTTGGGCAGATGACCAATTGGGAACATGGCTTTGGACAGCTGGTTCTGATTGAGTGCGTTAAGGAAATACGTTTGATCCTTATTGTTGTCCACACCACGCAGCAACTTGAGAGTGCCATCTTCTTCAATCAGGCGAGCATAGTGTCCTGTAGCTACATAATCTGCGCCGAGATCCAGAGCTTTGTTCAGGAATTCACCAAATTTGATCTCACGATTACACATGACATCCGGATTTGGCGTGCGGCCCGACTTATATTCATCAAGGAAATAGGTAAATACTTTATCAAAATACTCTTTCTCGAAGTTGACAGTGTAGTAAGGAATGCCGATCTGTTCGCATACACGGCGTACATCCTCTGAATCTTCTTCAGCGGTACAGTGGCCGAACTCGTCGGTGTCATCCCAGTTTTTCATGAAAATGCCGATGACATCGTACCCTTGCTCTTTCAGCAGCAGTGCGGTAACGGAAGAATCGACACCTCCGGACATGCCAACGACGACCCGTGTATTTTCAATTGTTTTGGACATCGTTATCACCATTTCTATATATAAATGTGTTTCGTTTCTTATTCTAGCATAACCGGACTCAAGATACGATACACCCGGCCAATTTTGGATAGTGTCCACCACAGACGCACATTTTGGAATATCGTCAATCTTTCTTTTCCATAAAGCATGCAGATATGTTAACATTAGCTGAGGGTTATGATCGGAATACGGAGGATTAGAAGGTTTATGCTAATCTCAATGCATCTCCGCTGTGGACAGATCGTGAAACAGACGGTCATGGACCATAGGATTAAATATAAAGTTTCCAATCGTTTCTGAAAATTGAAAGAGGTGACTCCTTTGAAAATATCGACAAAAGGCCGTTACGGCCTCACAATCATGATGGAGCTTGCTGCCAGAACAGGCGAAGGCCCTACATCACTTAAAAGCATTGCCGAGCGCAACCAGCTCTCGGAGCATTACCTGGAGCAACTGATTGCACCGCTGCGTAATGCAGGACTGGTGAAGAGCATTAGAGGTGCTTACGGCGGTTATATCCTTGCAGGTGATCCTGCAACCGTGACTGCAGGCGATGTAATCCGTGTACTGGAAGGGCCAATCTCTCCAGTAGATTTCACAGAGGAAGATGATCCGGCGAAACGTGATCTATGGTTGCGTATTCGTGACGGCATTGCGGAAGTGTTGGATTCCACAACACTGAAAGACCTGATCACATTCCAGGATCAGGACAAAAAAGACAGCTACATGTTCTACATTTAAGATCATCATTAATTCGCATCACAGAAGACACAATAAAGCCCCCAACTTGGGGGCTTTAGACATGCCAATGGGTACTTTGTTCTTCAATTTCTACAGATCATTTTAATTGAGCAGGGCTATGTATTCAGCCGCGGGATTTACAAGATGGTCAAGTGTGAACTTAACTGGATCACTTGTAAATCAGCGACTTTTTAAAGTTTCTATATCAGCTTCCATGCGTAACTGACGGCGATTCAAAATATCAATGCTGTGCTGATGGGTATTCAATTCGGTAGTTACTTTGCGTTCAGAGGCAGAGTGGGAAGCGTCAAGACGTTTCGTAACGGTCAATGTTTCCAGAACAGCTTGTTGAAGAAGCGGAATGTTTTTAGTTTGTTCCTCAATGGCATTAAGTCTGTCATCGACAGTGTCTAGTCTGCTCTCTACGGCACCGAGCCTCTCTTCCATAGCATCAAGCCGGTGGTCTATTTTTCCAAGATGTCCATCAATACTGTCGAACCGTTTGTCCATTTGTTGAAGTTGATTCAGAATCTGCCCGAGAATGGGATCACTCATGTCTCTCTCTCCTTTTTGAAATGGATATAGAACATTATACACGAAGATGTGACAATAGAGCATCCATTTCAGTTTCCAATTTTGACAGTTTGCCATCAAATAGAAATTTAACATATAACGGGGTGAAGATAAATGAAACGAATTTATTTGGATCACGCCGCATCGACACCTATGCATCCACAAGTCGCAGAAGCGATGATGAACGTCATGACAGGACAATTTGGCAATGCATCAAGTATCCATGCCTTTGGGCGTGAGGCCAAACGGACTGTCAGCGGAGCAAGGGATGTCATTGCGGCGTCTTTGGGCTGTTTCCCGGACGAACTGGTATTCACCGGAGGTGGCACGGAGAGCGACAATCTGGCAATTTTTGGAGCAGTCTCATCCAGACAGGATAAGGGGAAACACGTCATTACGACCGCAATTGAGCACCATGCTGTTTTGCACACGTGTCAGGAATTAGAGCGGCAAGGTTATGAAGTAACCTATCTATCTGTTGATCGTCATGGACGAATAAATCTGGATGAGTTGCGAGAGGCCATTCGACCGGATACGGTGTTAATCACCATGATGTATGCCAACAATGAAGTAGGCACGATTCAGCCGATCCGCGAGGTGGGTGAGCTTGCCCGTCAGCATAATATCCTTTTCCATACCGATGCAGTTCAGGCTCTGGGCAGCCAGAATATTTCCTGTAAGGAACTGCCGGTGGATCTGATCAGCTTCTCTGCGCATAAAATCAACGGACCTCAGGGCGTAGGTGCACTCTATGTACGGCGAGGAATTGTGCTGGAAGCAAGAGCTCACGGTGGGTTGCAAGAGCGTCAGCGTCGCGCTGGTACGGAGAATATCGCAGGTATTACCGGATTTGCAGAGGCTCTCAAGATTGTATCAGCACAGACAGAGGTGCATCGTCAGCATGATTTGGCATTGCGTAAACTTTTGTTGGAACAGCTTGAAATTCATGTGGGTACGGAGCACTTTCACGTGAATGGACACCCGGAGCATACGCTGCCAAACATCCTGAATATCAGCTTCCCTGAAGTGTCCACAGAGACGATGTTAATGAATCTGGATATGGAAGGAATTGCTGTTGCAAGCGGTTCTGCCTGCACTTCAGGTTCACTTGAAGTCTCTCATGTGCTCAAAGCGATGAAATTGCCTGAAACATTTTTACACTCTGCGATTCGATTTAGCTGGGGATTGGGTAATACTACGGAAGAAATCATGATAACCGCCGAAAAAATTGGAACCATTCTTGGACGACTGCGTAATAGACCCTAAGGGGAACTTTACACATGGAACAGAAGGAGGGAAGAAGTTCCATTTCATCGGTTGGATAGAAGCGGTTTTGATGATCGGCGTCTGATTGCCACTCATCAACTTTGGGCATACCTAGCAATAGCGCCGCGCCTATTTAATGATAAGAAGATGAGGGGGACCCAGCGATGAAGCTTCAGGAAATGATCGGACTTGCCGTTTTTGATGTTGAGGACGGGAAGCAGGTCGGTAAAATCCAGGATTTCATTGTGAATGATGATTGGGAGATCGAAGGCATTGAGCTTGAGAACAAAGGTCTGTTTACCAATCATGTCAAAATCGTGCAGTGGCAAGATATCGTTGCCTACGGCGAAGATGCCGTCATGATCCGTAATCAACAGGCTGTCCGCAAGACGGGAGCCGACGACATAAAATACACGTACCTCCTCGGTCGGTCTAAATTGAAGGAGATGTCCGTGCTCACCGAAGAAGGTTTGCTGCTTGGGCGTGTCTCCGATGTTTATTTTGACCAAGAGTTGGGAAATACAATAATAGGGATTGAAATTACGGACGGTTTTGTGTCCGATCTGATCGAGGGCCGCAAATGGCTGCCATGTACAAGCGATATGTCCATCGGGGAAAGTGCCATTATGGTGCCGTCGCTGAGTGAACAACGCTTGGAAAATGCCATTCATTCTGTTAATGGATAGGTGAATGAATATGAAATGTCCAAACTGTAGTTCCAAAGATATCGGGAAAATTGGTTCCCACCAGTTTTATTGCTGGGGATGCTTTATCGAATTAACGGTGAACGGTGAGAAAATGTCTGTATATCAGGTGGAAGAAGACGGTACGCTGAGTTCCCTGGATGATTTGTTTTTCGGGGACGAGCTGCCACAAGACTTCCCTCATCTTCACGCTTCTTCTTAATAAGCAGGATAACTTCCTCTATATGCGGTTTCATGACAATGTCTGTCATGGGAGGCTGTCGATAATTGTTGGCAGATGTATATAGATGCGGTTACATAGTGGTTCGGCTGGTGTATGGTTGATTATATGCTAACCCGTACTGCAAAATGCGCTTCCTTCTCTGATGAAGGAGGCGTTTTTTGGTTTGAGGAAAAAATGTTCGGATTGCTCCTTTCCACTTCTGCGCTGTGTTAATAAATATTACCTTTCCTACATATACTGACTCTCAGAGCCAGTCCAAAAGGAGAGATGCAAGTGGAGCAATTAACCAAAAACAAGCTGTTCCGTTACGCGATCTGGCTGCTGCTCGGATTGATCATTTTATATTTTATATGGCTACTGCGGCCTTTACTGCTTCACATATATGCGTTCCTGAAAACAGTGCTGGCACCCTTTATCGTAGCCCTTATCATATCCTATGTACTCAATCCGATTGTCAGCATGCTGGGAGGGCGCAAGGTGCCGCGTACGATTGCGGTACTACTCATATATGCCTTTTTCCTGACCTGCCTCGGTGTCATTCTGATGAATGTGATTCCGGTATTGATTGAACAGCTGGGGGAACTCAACGAGCATATGCCGGAACTGTCCATGCGTGCCCAGAGCCTGATGAACAATATGGATCACAAATTAATGCCGCCAAGTGTGCGAACAGGCATGAACAGTTGGTTTTTTCAGATGGAGGATCGACTAACTCAGGGAATTACTGTGCTCATGGACAATATCGGGGCGACCATTAATGTGTTATTCAATGTGTTTATCGTGCCATTTCTGATCTTTTATATGTTAAAAGACTTTGAGGTGTTTGAGCGCACCATTGTGGCGTATCTTCCGCGTTCACGTCGTAAAGCGATTGTCTCGGTGATGAAAGAGATCGATACTGCACTGGGGAACTACATTCGGGGACAGTTTATTGTCTGTGTCATTGTTGGTATCTTTGCCTACATTGGTTATATCGTCATTGATATGCCGTATGCCCTGCTGCTTGCAAGCATTGTAGCTGTGTTTAACATTGTGCCCTACTTGGGGCCGTTCCTCGGAGCTGCTCCTGCTGTGGTCATGGCATCAACCGTATCGTTTAAAATGGTACTACTTGTTGTCATTGTGAACACACTGTGCCAGGTGTTGGAGAGTAACGTTATTTCTCCTCAGGTGGTGGGACGTACGTTGCATCTGCATCCACTGTCGATTATATTTGCACTGCTCGTCGGAGGTGAACTGGCAGGCATTGTAGGTTTAATTTTGGCAGTACCTGTTTTTGCCGTGCTGAAGGTGATTGTGCAACACTTTTTCGCCTATTACATCAAACGAAGGACCGACTAAATAGCAGGGTAAAACATCAACGAGGCCGCGTTGACACCCGCTTGTGCTACCGATATAATGAGTGTGTATGTTTAGAACATGAAATCGATGATGAAATAAAGTACGCCGAGGGTTCCTTTCCTCAGAGAATAGACTTCATCGGATCAGGGTGAGCCTGAACTGATGGCTGGAAGAGTCTTGAAAGATGAAGCGGCGGAAAGCTAATTTCGGAGTGCAGGACAACCCTGCCGGGAGCGACCGTTATTTCGCATGAACGAGGAGATTGTTTGTTTGTCCGGGCAGCAAGGGATAAACAGCAATAACCAGGGTGGTACCGCGATAACATCGTCCCTGATTATTCAGGGGCGTTTTTTGTGTTTATTTTTACCAAAACAATGTTGACCAACCGGAGCGAATACGCAACGGACTATTATAATTTAATGGGGGCATCCAGTATGAAAGCCAGTGAAATCCGGTCCAAATGGATAGAGTTTTTTGCAAGTAAAGGTCACAAAATCGAGCCGAGCGCATCGCTCGTGCCTCACAACGATCCTTCTCTTTTGTGGATCAATGCAGGTATGGCACCGCTCAAACCATATTTTGACGGACGTGAGAAGCCGGAGAACCCGCGTCTAGCGAACTCCCAAAAATGTATCCGTACCAATGATATCGAGAATGTTGGTAAAACGCGTCGTCACCATACGTTCTTCGAAATGCTCGGCAACTTCTCTATTGGAGATTACTTCAAGGAAGAAACGGTTACTTGGGCGTGGGAATTCTTGACCAGCAAAGAGTGGATCGGATTCGATCCGGAACGTCTTTCCGTAACGGTATATCCGGAAGATGAAGAAGCTTTCAAACTGTGGAACGAAAAAGTGGGACTGCCTGCTGAGCGTATCATTAAATTGGATGAAAACTTCTGGGATATCGGCGAAGGCCCATGTGGACCTTGTACCGAGATCTTCTATGACCGCGGCGAAGCTTACGGAAACGACATGAGTGATCCTGAAATGTATCCAGGTGGGGAAAACGAACGTTATCTGGAAGTATGGAACCTGGTATTCTCCCAGTTCAACCATAACAAGGACGGCAGCTACACACCGCTTCCTAACAAAAACATTGATACAGGAGCAGGTTTGGAGCGTTTTGCATCCATTCTGCAAAATGTGGATTCCAACTTCGACACAGACCTGTTCCAACCGATGATTCAAAGAACAGCCGCTCTTGCGGGTGTGAAATATAACGACAGTGTAGAGATTGATGTTGCACTGAAAGTCATTGCCGATCATATCCGTACGGTTGCTTTTGCAGTAGGTGATGGCGTTCTGCCAAGTAATGAAGGACGTGGATATGTCATCCGTCGCTTGCTTCGCCGTGCAGTTCGTTATGGAAAAGTGCTTGGACTTGACCGTCCATTCCTGTATGAATTGACAACAACCGTTGGTGAAGTGATGGGCATGTACTACCCTGAGGTAGTAGACAAACAGGAGTTCATCGCCAAAGTAATCAAAACCGAGGAAGAGCGTTTCCACGAAACACTAACAGATGGTCTGGCTATTCTGGCTGATATCAGCGGCACAGCCAAATCCGAAGGACGCACCGTTATTAGCGGACCTGAAGCTTTCAAGCTGTATGATACGTACGGTTTCCCGTTTGACCTGACAGAAGATTATGCTGCAGAGCATGGACTGACTGTGGATCGTGAAGGTTTTGATGCTTCCATGCAGAAACAACGTGAGCTTGGACGTGCTGGACGTCAAGAGAACGAGAGCATGAAAGTCCAAGGCGGACCACTTGCTGACCTGGAGGTTAAAAGCGAGTTTGTTGGTTATACTGACCTGTTGACGGAAGCAAAAGTGGTAGCCATCGTAGCTGGTGATGCCCTTGTTGAATCTGTAGGCGAAGGACAAACGTGTCAGGTTGTTCTGGACAAAACTCCGTTCTACGCGGAAAGTGGCGGTCAAGTGAGTGATCAGGGCTTGCTGCGAGGTGCTGGTGTATCAGCGAAAGTACAAGGTTTGTTCAAAGCTCCACTCGGACAACATGTACATCTGGTAACTGTGGAGTCTGGTGAACTGCGTGTAGGCGATGTGATCAATGCCGAAGTAGACTCAGCTAAACGTGGCGACATTATCAAAAACCATACAGCTACCCACTTGCTGCACAAAGCGCTCAAAGATGTGCTCGGCACACACGTAAATCAGGCAGGATCGCTCGTAGAGCCACAGCGTCTGCGTTTTGACTTCTCTCACTTCGGCAGCATTACGCCGGAAGAGTTGACAGAGATTGAGCGTCAAGTGAACGAACAGATCTGGAATCGTCTGAACGTGAACATCGAGCTCAAAGCTATTGATGAAGCCAAAGAAATGGGCGCGATGGCCCTGTTTGGCGAAAAATATGGAGATATTGTACGTGTTGTTCAAGTCGGAGACTACAGTTTGGAACTTTGTGGCGGCTGTCACGTAAATAATACTTCAGAGATCGGAATCTTCAAACTGGTGAGCGAGAGCGGAATTGGCTCCGGCGTACGCCGGATCGAAGCTGTAACTGGCCGCGGCGCATATCTGTATGTGGAAAGCCAGTTGGAACTGCTTAAACAATCAGCAGCACTGCTCAAAGCAAATGTGGCTGATGTACCTAAACGGATTGAAGGTCTGAACCAACAACTGAAAGAAGCAGCCAGAGAGACTGAATCCCTGCAAAGCAAGCTGAGTGCCATGGAAGCGGGTCAATTGACCGATCAAGTGGTACAAGCAGGAAATACACAATTGCTGGCAGCACGCGTAGATGCTCCGAACATGGATGCGCTGCGTACAGTGGCAGATGAGTTGAAAGTAAAATTGCCTAACGCAGTACTCGTATTGGGTGCTCCAGCGGACGGCAAAGTGAATTTTGTTGTAGCAGTACCTGCTGAACAAGTAAAACAAGGATTACACGCAGGCAAAATCGTCAAAGAAGTCGCAGCAGTATGCGGCGGTGGCGGTGGTGGACGTCCAGATATGGCGCAAGCCGGAGGTAAGGATGCGACCAAGCTGGATGAAGCGCTGAAACTGGCGGTTTCGTTAATTAGCCAGTAAAGGACAAGCAAAAAACACAATTGCCTTATCCTTTGTTTACTTGTGGCAGTCAGAATATGTTATTATATAAACAGAAATCAATTCGGCAGGACATGGTCCCCATGTTCATGCAGGAGCGAGGTGTCATCAATGGACTCCATGGATAAGACGGTTAAATTTAATGTGAAAGGTGACGAACAGGAAGCATCATCCAAAGAGATTCTTCTCACGGTATATGATGCATTGGTCGATAAGGAGTATAATCCGATCAACCAGATTGTTGGGTATCTGATTTCTGGAGACCCGGCATACATTCCTCGTCACAACAACGCACGTAGTCTGGTCCGTAAAAAGGAGCGCGATGAGCTGATTGAAGAGCTTGTACGTTCCTATCTGGCCAATCACCGGTAATGTACGCCGCTTCCGCTGTGTTGCAGCCTTGCAGGCAGCGGGAAATGAACCGACAGAAGACAGCCTGAAGCTTGAGAAGGCGATTATTTGTAATCGACCTAAGCAGGCCCCAGGATGGGAGAGCATGGATGAAAATATTAGGTTTGGACTATGGGGACCGAAGAATCGGAGTTGCCGCGAGTGACGCCTTCGGTTGGACTGCCCAGGGATTGGAAGTGCTAGAACGCCGCCGTGATGAAGGCGAGTTCGCTCGGATTGCCGAACTTGTGCGTGAGCATGAGATTAGTGAGATCGTAGTCGGACTTCCCAAAAACATGAACGGCACCGTAGGACCGCGCGGTGAGATATGCATTGCTTTTGCCGATCGCCTGCGGGATGAACTGAATTTACCTGTTCACCTTTGGGATGAACGGCTGACAACCATGGCAGCAGAACGTACGCTGATCGAAGCGGATGTCAGTCGGAAAAAACGCAAACAGGTTGTGGACAAAATGGCCGCAAGCTTGATTTTGCAAAATTATTTGGATGCCAATAGTAGAAGGTGAGGGGGATCAACAATGGCTGAAGATCAACTGGGTATGGAAGAAGAAGCGGAAATTATTTACATTGCGGATGACGAGGGTAATGAAGAGGAATTCGAAGTCATCATGAAGTTTGAAGTAGATGGTTCGGAGGCCAAGTACATGATGGTTGCTCCGGTTGAACCTGAAGATGGCGAAACGGATGTATATGCATTCCGTTATGAAGAAGAGGGCGACGATATTAAACTTTTCGTCATCCAAGATGATGCCGAATGGGATATCGTCGAGGAGACGTTTAATACATTTCTTGCTGAAGATGAAGAGGAAGCGAACTAAATGACGGAATATAGCCGCAAAGACCTGAAATGGACAGATTCACTGCGTCTGGCATTCGGTGCTCATGTTGAGCTCGAGGAAGAGAACGGTAAATCACAACCGTATGACTTGTTGGCTGAGTTCGAAGTGAACGGTCAGCAGTACGCGGTGCTCCGCAGTTCGTTGCGACCTTATGACGAGGTTGAACTTCTGCGGGTATCACCTGGAAGTGAAGACCAGATCATGCCAGAGTTAGTTACGATCGACGATGATGATGAGTGGGAGAATATCTCGGAACTGTATGATGAGTGTACACTCCCCATTGACGAAGATTAAATCAGCTTCAAATTGAAGAAACCGGGAGGGCGGAGAAGTCCGCTCTTTTTGGTTGTGTAAAGGAGTTGTTTCTTTTTTGAAAGGGAAAGCAATTGTAGTCATACTGCTTATCATTGTAGTTCTTGTCGGAGGCGCAGGCGGTTACGTATGGAGTATGATGCGTCCTGTGGAAGCTTCTACAGAACCGGTCGTATTCGAGATTAAGAGCGGATCGGGAACTTCGAAAATCGCGGATCAGCTTCAAGAAGAAGGCCTTATTCGTAGCGGGTTAACCTTTAAAGGGTATTTAAAGTGGAAGAAACTAGGTTCTAATTTCATGGCGGGTACATATTCAATGAATCCTGGCGTGACATATGATGAGATTGTTAGCAAGCTGAGTAGTGGTGAAGTTGTACCGGAGGAAATGGTGAAATTTACGATTCCGGAGGGTTATAACGTTCTGCAAATGGCGGGTAAGCTTTCTTATGAGCATGTTGTAGATCGGGATGAATTCATCAAGCTGGCCAATGATCCTTCGGCCTTTGATGTAGATATCATCAAAGATATTCCAGTGGATGAAGAACTTCGCTACGTATTGGAAGGGTATCTATTCCCGGAGACGTATGAGCTGAAAAAGGGAAGTTCCACGCATGATGTGATGCAACGGATGCTGGAAGAATTCCAGACCAAGATTAATTCCATTCCTGATTTGGAAGCCAAGCTCCAGGAAAAGAATCTTTCCTTGCATGAGCTGCTGACCATTGCGTCACTTGTGGAGAAAGAAGTTGTAGTGGATGAGGAACGTGCTCTGGTTGCAGGTGTAATCTACAATCGGATCAATCAGGATATGAAGCTGGAGATTGATGCTACCGTGCAATATCTGCTCGACAGACCGAAGGAACGATTGTTTTTCAAGGATCTAAAGGTGAAAAGTCCCTATAATACGTACCTGAACAAAGGCTTGCCACCAGGTCCAATTGCCAGTCCAAGTCTTCCGTCCATTGAGGCAGCGCTAAATCCGGAAGCTTCGGAGTATCTGTTCTATGTGACAAAAAAGGATGGCTCGTCTGGACATCTATTTGCCAAAACGTATAAGGAACACCAGCAAAATATAGCCAAAAGTAAGGCTGCGCAATAAGCGGAGGGGATTATATGAGTAAGAAACATGAACTGCTCGTTACAGCAGCGAATGTGAAAGAGGCAGAAGTGCTGCTTCAGGCGGGAGCAGATGCTCTGGTTATTGGAGATGATCGATTCGGCATGCGTCTTCCAGGCAGCTTTAGCGTGGAAGAGACAGCAGAGGTGGTTGCCATTGCAGCCAAACATCAGGCGCGTGTGTATGTATCCATGACTAATCTGATGTCCAACGAACTGTTGAAAGAATTGCCTGAATATGTCCAAGCACTTGGCAGAATCGGTATTGATGGTGTGGAGTTTAATGATCCATCCGTGCTGGCTACCATGAAGGAATACGCGCGACATGTGAAGTTGCACTGGAATGCGGAAATGACTTCAACGAACTATGCGACGGCCAACTATTGGGGAACCAAGGGAGCTAGTCGCGTTGTACTTGCCCGAGAGTTGAATATGGACGAGTTGACGGAAATGGTTCCTTTTTTAAAGGTGGAAGCTCAGGTTCAGGTGCATGGCATGACGAATATTTATCATTCCAAGCGCAGTCTGGTGCAAAGTTATATGGCTCATCAAGGGCGGCCGGTTGAGGGACATCTGGGCAAAGAGCGGGGATTGTTCCTGATCGAGGCTGAACGTCGAGATGAGAAATTCCCGATCTACGAGGATATTAACGGTACACACATTATGAGCTCTGAGGATATATGTATCCTCGAAGACCTTCATCTGTTGATGGAGGCGGGTGTGCACAGTTTCAAAATTGAAGGTATGTTAAAATCACTCACTTACAATGAAGCTGTTGTACGTGCATATCGGACAGCGATTGACAGTTATATAGCCGATTCTGATGCATATGAGTTCTCTGAAGAGTGGCTCGCTGAGGTACGGAAGTTACAGGACCCTGAACGTGAATTGTCGTTTGGATTTTTCTATAAAGAACAAGTGTATTAATAGACGAGGTGAACAGAATGGAAACAGTGGCGGTACAGCGGAAGTTTTCGGGGAAACGTAACCGTCTGGACAAACCGGAGCTGCTAGCTCCGGCGGGTAATCTGGAAAAACTGAAATTTGCGATCCATTACGGTGCAGATGCCGTATATATCGGTGGACAAGCCTATGGACTGCGTTCCAACGCGGATAACTTCAGCTTTGAAGAGATGCGTGAAGGTGTGGAGTTTGCCAAAAAGTATGGAGCCAAGGTGTTCGTAGCGACAAACATCTATGCACATAATGAGGATGTTGAGGGTATCGAAACGTACCTGCAAAACCTCTATAATGCGGGGATCTCTGCGATCATCGTAGCCGATCCGGCTATCATTGAAGTAGCCCTTCGTGCTGTCCCAGGCCTTGAGGTACATCTAAGTACTCAACAATCCACACTCAACTGGCAAGCCGTGAAGTTCTGGAAAGATGAAGGACTTCCACGTGTTGTTCTCGGACGTGAGACCAGCTTTGAAGAGATTGAAGAGATCAAGGCCAATGTGGATATCGAAATTGAAGCCTTTATTCATGGGGCGATGTGTTCCTCGTATTCCGGACGTTGTGTGCTCTCCAATCACTTTACGGATCGGGACTCCAACCGGGGCGGCTGTTGCCAGTCTTGCCGCTGGAAGTATGATCTGTTCGAGGATGCGAGAGAAGATACGGTGTGGGTCAGCGAAGAGGACATGCAGATGAAGGCCCCTGCGACATTCAAACTGGGTGAGAACCAGCTTCCCCTGTTCGAGGAACAGGATAATTCATTCTCCATGGGATCAAAGGATCTGTGCATGATTGGCCATATTCCCGAGTTGATTGATGTGGGAGTGGACAGTTTCAAGATCGAAGGACGTATGAAATCGATCCACTACGTGGCAACTGTGGTTAACGTCTACCGTCAAGCTATTGATTCCTATATGGCAGACCCGGAAAATTATGTTCTGAAACCTGAATGGGTTGAAGAAATGAACAAAGCGGCGAATCGCCCGCTGAATACCGGATTTTTCTATGATACACCAGACCATGAAGATCATATCTATGAACCGGAAGAAAAGGCTGTACCTTTTGACTTCGCTGGCTTGGTCATGGGGTATGATGCTGAAACAGGAATGGCAACCATTCAACAGCGCAATCACTTCAAACCAGGACAGGAAATCGAATTTTTCGGTCCGGGAGGTCACTTTTTCAAACAGGTCGTCGGTGAAATACAGGATGAAGAAGGCAATGTTCTGGATGCTGCTCGTCACCCGTTGCAGCTGATTAAAATGAAGGTAGACCAACCGGTTTCGTACTTCGATATGATGAGAAAAAAGAAGTAGGCTCAAATACCTACGATGTGTCAATATTGTATTATGATTTAACAAAATAGTGTTATGAAATTTACTTAGGGACCTCCGTTTATCGGCAGATGGGGGTCTTTTTTTTATAGAAAAATAGGAATAAAGTTGTAAAATATTTCTGGGAAGTGAAAGGGGAACGAAGAAAGCTGTCGAATACTACATATTTATAGGGGAGAGAAAGAAAAATCCAACAAGTAAATTACTGGCAGGTGAATGGGATTGGTTCAAAAGAAGCAGAAAGACAGTGGGGAGCAAGTGACAAAAGCCGAGCAGGTTAATCCTGAGAAGGTTCAGAAAGTGAAGAAAGAAAAAGTAGTCAAAAGCAAAACAACAGGCACTGGCAAAAGATTGTTTAAGATTGACCGCAGCAAGCTCAAGCTGGGCTGGATCAAGACTGATTGGGTGAAGAAACAATTTAAAAACCGGGATTGGAAAAACCTTGGAGGTTCTTCTTTCCAACAGATTAAGAAGGCAAATCCGGTTAAATCCGTAGGGGTTAAACTGTTCTTGATCTTTTTTGCGGGAATTATGATTTTTGTAGTGAGTTTAGGTCTATTATCCTATTCAAAAGCCAAGGGTACGATAGAGAAAAATGCCTCACGTGCCAATCAGGAGACCATTGATCAGACCAAACAAAAAATGGACATTATTTTGGAGAGATTTGTGGATACATCCACACAGATTTTCTTTGATCCTGAAATGCAGTCCTTGCTACAAAAAATGTCAGATCAAAATCTGACTGCGTATGATACATTCATAAACTCAAGTTCCATCAACAAGCAACTGTCTAATGTTGCATTTACAAATAAATCTATGGAAGCGATTTATTTGGTACCTACGGACGATACAAAGTCCATTATGGGTACAGGCAGCAACAGTTCATCCATGGGCAACATTCGCCAGGAAGCGTGGTACAGTGAGTTGATTGAGGCGGGCGGTTATCGCTGGCTTCCAACTGAGGTCAAGGAAGATGGCTCAACCCCAACGTTTAAAATTGCACGTTCCATGAAAAACCTGCAGGGGACTACTCAGTCGTATGTTCTGGTTATTGAACTGAAACTGGAAGTTTTGGAGGAACAATTGAAATCGCTTGATCTGGGGCAAGGAGCTGTTCTTCAACTGATTGCTCCGGATAATAAAGTGGTTGCATCCTCCATCTCGGATCGTACGGGACAAGATACAGAGCTTGCATTTGTCAAAGAGTTGACCGAACCAGCAGGTAGTACGAATACGGAGTATGTGGTAGATGGCAAATCTACGGAAATGTTGGCTGTATACAGTACGATGGATACATCCAATTGGAAACTGGTTGGTATGATACCTACCTCTGTATTGGTTCAGGATGCAAAGGGCATTCTGACTCTGACCTTGTGGATGGCGCTGATTGATGCGGGGATTGCAGTATTGATCGGGATCTGGATGGTGCGTATGATCGCTCGTCCACTCGGCAAATTGAAAGACCTGATGCAGGAAGGTGCGAAAGGTAATCTTAAAGTTCGTACACCATATAGCTCCAAGGATGAAATTGGTCAGCTCTCGACCGCCTTCAATCTGATGATGGAGCAGATTACTAAGCTGGTTGAACAAACCAATCGTTCTGCGCAGGAAGTATTGGATACAGCCTCTGAGCTGAGCAGTGCATCCAAGAAAACGGCTGTATCTGCTTCGGAGATCGCCGTAGCTACAGAGGAGATCGCAGGCGGTGCAGGCAGTTTGGCAACCGAAGCGGAACGTGGTAATGAATTAACTGACAATATCTCTCGTCAGATGCAGAGTGTAATCGCTGCTAATGAACAGATGGGTGATTCTGCTCGTCATGTAGAGAAGTCCAGTCAGACAGGAACACAACATCTGAATCAGTTGATGACCAAAACCCAGAAGACAGAAGAAATGATTGGTGCACTGGTGAATAAGGTTGATTCGCTGAAAGAGAGCACGTCCTCTGTTCTGAAAGTGCTTGAAGTACTGCAAAACATAACGAAGCAGACCAATATCCTTTCCCTGAATGCAACCATTGAAGCAGCACGTGCCGGTGCAGCCGGACGCGGATTTATGGTGGTGGCTGATGAGGTTCGTCAGCTCGCGGCTCAATCCAGACAATCCATTGAGATGGTTGGAGAGATCACAGACAAAATCATGACTGAAATGAATGAGACCGTGGATGCTTTGTCGGCAGCCTATCCGTTATTCAAGGAACAGATGGATGCGGTTAAAGACACCAACGTCATCTTTGCTTCCGTACAGGAACAGATGGGTGCATTTGTGGAACGTCTGGGCATGGTGACAGGTTCTATTGGAGATTTAAACAAATCTCAAGGTACCTTGTCTGAAGCCATGAGCAATGTCAGCGCTGTAGCTGAAGAATCTTCTGCAACGTCCCAAGAAGTAGCTTCCTTGAGCAGTGAACAGCAAAATATCAGTAACCAGCTGGTCAATCTGTCTGGCAAACTGGAGAATGTGTCTACTGAACTGAAAGAAACCTTGTCACGCTTTACGGTGTAACAAGCCAAGGTTGAAATGAGGAGAACCTGTCCCGCACATGGGACAGGTTTTCTTTTTGTTTACCGGATAATTCCAAGTCATATCAGCAATAATATGTCAAAACGACAAAAGGTGAGATTGGGATGCATCTCCTTGCGAAACGGCGAATCTATATAACTTGTATTCTTCTAACTCTTGTTTTTGGATTGCTTATACTACGATTGGGTTGGGTCCAGATTGTTCAGGTGAATCAGACGATGCCCGGACTTCACCGAACGGTACGGGAAATGTCTGTATTGCAGCGTGAACGCGGGGTGATGCTTGACCCGGGGCGGGGACAATTTACGGATTACAAGGGTGAAGCGTTGACTGGTAAGCTGCAATGGGGATTGGTTCTTTTTCCACAGGCAGGACCATTAGAGACATTACGCAAGCATGGGACATTAGAAGGCTCCGAGATGATACAGTTGGCAGCTATATTACATACCGATCCGGATCAATTGAAGAAGGAATGGAATCAGGAGAATACACCTCATTTCTGGACAGCAGGTTCACATCAGCCTGTTCATTTGACCGCTGCTCAAGTGGAGCGCCTACGTAGTTTGCAGCTGCAAGGAGCTGGCATCTATCCAATGATGACAAGGTATCTCCAGGGGCATACAGGGATGCAGTGGATGGGTTATCTGGCTGAACAGCCCGAGTCCTCCAAGGTTATAACTGGGCATCAGGATGAAGTAAAACAGCCATTTGCTATGAAATCAGGGGCGGCTGGACTGGAGAGGACACTTGAACCCCTGTTAAGGGGAATTGGCCCTACGCTTGTATCACGCATGGTCTCGGGTGGTGGAGAGATTATCCCTGATATTCAGCCACATGTCATTGCACCAGCCAATACCCATTATCCTTTACGTGTAGAAACCACAGTGGATGCTGAGTTACAGCGTGGGTTGGAAGAGTTGACGCAAGAATCTGGATTACAAGAAGGGGCCATTGTTGTGTTAGATGCTGCTAACGCGGATGTTCGTGCCATGATCTCCCGCCCTTTCTATCAGCCACAACATGTGAACCCCAAGCAATCGGCCTGGGGTAATCGTGCAGTGCAGGGAGCCGTACCGGGTTCCATTTTCAAAATTGTCACTGCGGCTGCTGCTTTGGAGTATCATGCGGTTTCTAGCGGAGAAGAATTCCATTGCGGTGGTGAGTACGGAAGATATGGGCTGTCTTGCTGGAAGGAGCATGGGCATGGAGACCTGAATCAGGAGCAAGGATTCGCGGAGTCTTGCAACATCGTATTCGCGGAAACGGCGCGCAGGCTTAGTATGGAGCAACTGGAGAACACGGCTGATCGTCTGGGACTCGCGCGTCCGATTGGCTGGGAGGGGAAGCAGATGGCAGGAATGCCCGTGTTACGACACTTTGATCATGAGGATCACGGTCGTGTGAGAACAGAGACTGTTTCTTCTACTGATGAAGGTGCGAAAATACAGACAGCAATCGGCCAGCGCGATGTCTTGGTCACACCGCTGCAAGCTGCCAATCTGATCGTTACACTGTTACATGATGGAAAGGTTAGTGCACCACGTCTCGTTAAGCGCATCCGATATGCGGATGGTGGCACCATGCTGGAAATGCCCTTGCATGATTCACCTTCAGCATCAGGACAGATTGCTCCCGCAACAGCGCATAAACTGTTATCATGGATGAATAAGGTAGTACGTGAGGGAACAGGAAAATCCCTGCAGCGTGCACGGTGGCATGTTGCAGGGAAATCAGGTACAGCTCAGATACAGAAACATGGAGAGAAGCGCAACAATCAATGGTTCATTGGTTATGGACCGGTAGAACAACCCCGATATGCTGTAGCTGTTCTTGTTCAAAATGTCTCTCCTGACAGCCAACATCAAGCGACGGCTCTATTCAGGAAGGTGATGGACTATTTGGCTGAGTCCTCATGATCCTTCGCAGAAACGGGACGTTGTACAGTAGACTCGGCAGAATTCGCTGATGCCTTACTAACCGGTGGGTCCATGACCAATGGAGAGGATTCAAATTCATCTTTTGGCAGGTGAATCCACTTTTGCAGGTACCCTTGTTGTAACAGTTCTTTCAGAAGGATCAGAAGCACTGGAGATAACACGACACCAGCCAGGCCAAAGATCGAAAGGGAGATCAGCATAAACGAAAGCATCAAGTACGCCGAAGATACACCAATCGAGTTACCCGATATTTTCGGTTCCAGCAATTGTCTTGTCAGCATCGTCACTGCCAGAATCACAATCAGGCCAATCGCCAGGCTACTATTGCCAATAATGAATAAGTAGACGATCCATGGAATAAACACAACAGGAACGCCAAGCAATGGTACCAGATCACAAACCGCACAGACTGCCGCAATGGTAAAGGCGTTAGAGGTTCCCAAAATCAACAAACCTGCATAAATCAATACAAACGTAATGAGCATCATGATCATCTGTGCCTTCAGATACGAGCGGATTGTCTTGAACACGTGATTACGCATGAATTCAATAGCTAACTTTAATGTTTTGGGCGTTTTCGCACGGGCGAACTTGCGCCAGGACTCAATCTCGATACTCAGGAAAAATGCCAGAATAATCGCAATTCCGAAGTTCGTAATAAAAGAAGAGAATGAACTGAGGAAACCTACGACGAATTGCGCGCCGCTAGTTACCCATTTGGACAGGAATCCGGTCAGTGTTGCAAAATAATCATTCGCTTTTTCCATAACTCCATCAGGGAGAGCATCTGACTTGTCCTGAATGAATAACACCAGATTGGTGAATTCACGTTGTATCATCTCAATGTATACGGGGAAATTATCTTGCAGATTGGAAATTTGTGAAATGATAATTAAGCCCACACCAAAAAAGGCAGCGACAATCAATGCAAGAAACAACAAGACGGAGATGGCGGCTCCAAGCGTCTTGGGCATTCCTTTGCGATGTAAAAATTTGGCCAGCGGTTCAATCATCCAATACACGATGAATGATAGAAAGACTGGTGCAGCCACTTGGTATAATTGACTGAAACTGTACATGATCACATACACGGTTAATATGAGCAATGCGATGTCAAAGACAGTTCGCCCGTATTTTTTGTAAAGCGGTAGCATGGACATGGCTCCTTTGATGGCAATAATTAGATTGTATTTATTGTACACGATAGCTATCTTTTTGGGAAAACAGGATTCAAGAAAAGTCTGAATTATGATAAAATTAAAGGCGGTTTATTTTAGATAGTGCCATCGTGCACCGTAATTCAGCAGGAGAAGTGGGGAGCTTGCAACATGACAATGATACTTCAGAGTATTCTACTGTGGTTATTGTATCTTTCATCTTTTTACGCCTTTATTCCAAGTTTGATTAGCAGGCTTTTTGGTTTTCGTGTATTTCGACGGGGAAGAAGTGATACACAATTTGCATTAACATTTGACGATGGGCCAGATCCACATTATACGCCGAGACTACTCGATCTGCTTCGTCTGCATCAAGCAAAAGCCACATTTTTTGTTGTTGGAGAACATGCTGCGAGTCATCCTGAACTCATTCAGCGCATACATGACGAAGGTCATCTTATTGGCATTCATAATTATATTCACAAGACGAACTGGCTCATGCGGCCGCGTACTGTTCGTGATCAGATTCAGCGAACAGGTCAGATTATTCATGAAGTAACCGGTGTGAAGACTTGTTATTATCGTCCGCCGTGGGGGATTATGAATCTGTTTGATTTTTTCAGTAAGAAAGAGCGAAAGATTGTACTGTGGTCTTCCATGTTTGAGGACTGGAGAAGCCGAGTAGGTGCCCAGAGATTGACCGAACGGATGCTGAAGGAACTGAGAGGCGGAGAGGTCATGCTGCTGCATGATCGAGGAACGACCCTTGGTGCTGATGCACGCGCGCCGGAGCAGATGCTTCAGGCGCTGGAAGTCGTCTTGCAGGAAGCTGAACGGCTAGGCCTGCAAAGCGTACGCGTTGATACGTTGATGGGAGGTATCACAGTGAGCGAATCTCAGAACAAAACGCAATTACAGACACCATTGAAGCTATGGAAACGAATCGTTGTTGCCTTATGGCTGGGCTGGGAGAAGTTGTTCCACTGGGTGTATCATCTACGGACGGCTTCGCCAGAGGACCCCATGCTGCACTTCAGATCACGTGTATATCACGGAGCACGGGTGGAGATGAATGACGGCCATGTCATTCAAAATGGAGATCCGGTGATAGAACTGCATTTTGACAATCAAAAGTTGTTTGAACTTGGAGTGACATCACGTTCCAGTATGCATTTGGCTATTCGCATGATTCGGACCATGGAACAGCAATTGCCGGATCTGGCACGCATGGTGGCACTCGAACCTGAGTTACAATCTGCCAAGGCCATATACGGTGTGAGTATGATTAACAGAGGTCCGGAAAAATTTGGATTTACCATACAAGAATTGCCTCCTGGTCCGTTCAGTGCTGCATCTAAAGTATACCTGAAACTGCTCTTAAGTGTGATCCATCCTGCCGGAACCAAACGCCTGAAACAGCGTGCAGAACAATTGGTACCCAAGATGATTGCTATGCCGCTGGATCTACTGTTGGAACGTTACGGTCAACATACTATGCAGGTGGCAGCAACGGTAGAAGAATCCAGAGATGAATCATTGTTAATTGAACAAGAGATATTGCCAGAGCGGAACTAACGGACTGATCTTACCAACCAGCAAAAGAAAAGGGTTGCCCTTCGCCAGATTTGGCAGAAGAGTAACCCTTTATTGATTAATGAATTAGATACTCAGTACGCCACCGTTGCTTGCATTGGTAACCAGTTTGGAATAACGAGCCAGGTAACCGGTTTTTACTTTCGGTTCAAAGCCTTTCCAACCTGCACGACGACGTTCAAACTCTTCGTCACTGATGTGCAATTCGATGATACGGTTGTTCAGATCCAGCTCGATGATGTCTCCTTCTTCAACAAAGGCGATTGGACCACCTTCAGCTGCTTCCGGAGAGATATGTCCGATACTGATTCCGCGGGATGCGCCAGAGAAGCGTCCATCGGTGATCAGACCGACTTTAGCACCCAACCCCATACCTACGATTTGGGAAGTAGGAGCCAACATCTCAGGCATACCTGGTCCGCCTTTTGGTCCTTCATAACGGATAACAACAACATGTCCTTCTTTTACTTTGCCGTTAGCAATGCCTTCGAGCGCTTGCTCCTGGGAGTCAAAGCAGATGGCAGGACCTTTGTGGTATCCGCCAACCGAAGCATCAACAGCACCAACCTTGATGATAGCGCCTTGTGGTGCAAGGTTACCAAACAATACAGCCAGGCCGCCTTTTTCGGAATGCGGGTTATCCAGGTGGTGAATGACATTTGTATCCTGAATTTCTTTTCCTTCAACGTTCTCACGGATCGTTTTACCCGTTACGGTAATGCAGTCACCGTGAATCGCGCCTGGTTTCTTGAGCAATTCGTTCAGCACTGCGCTTACGCCGCCTGCATTGTGAACGTCTTCGATGTGAAGATCGGAAGCAGGTGCAAGTTTCGCCAGATGCGGAACGCGGTTAGCTACTTCATTGATGCGCTCGATTGGATACTCGATGCCAGCTTCATGAGCCAGTGCCAGCGTGTGCAGTACTGTATTCGTAGATCCACCCATCGCCATATCCAGTGCAAACGCGTTATCGATCGCTTCTACAGTAACGATATCACGTGGTTTCAGATCCATTTTAATAAGTTCCATTAGTTGTTTAGCAGATTGTTTAACAAACTCACGACGCTCAGGAGCAACAGCCAGGATGGTTCCGTTACCTGGCATAGCCAGTCCCATCGCTTCAGCCAGACAGTTCATGGAGTTCGCTGTGAACATACCGGAGCATGATCCACAGGTTGGACAACCGAACTGTTCAAGCTCAAGCAAGCTCTTGTCATCGATTTTACCTGCTTGGTAAGCACCTACGCCTTCAAATACAGAGGTCAAGGACAGAGCTTTACCATTGCTGTCACGACCGGCTTTCATCGGACCACCGCTGACAAACACGGTAGGGATATTACAGCGGAGTGCACCCATCATCATGCCGGGTGTAATTTTATCGCAGTTCGGGATACATACCATGCCGTCGAACCAGTGTGCAGATACAACGGTTTCCACGGAATCCGCGATAATGTCACGGCTTGGCAGCGAGTAACGCATACCAATGTGTCCCATGGCAATTCCGTCATCTACACCGATGGTGTTGAATTCGAATGGAACGCCACCGGCTTCACGAATAGCATCCTTTACAATTTTACCGAATTCCTGCAGGTGAACGTGGCCGGGCACGATATCGATGTAAGAGTTACATACGGCAATAAATGGCTTGCCGAAATCCTCTTCTTTAACGCCCGCTGCGCGGAGCAAACTCCGGTGTGGTGCACGGTCAAAACCTTTTTTGATCATATCGGAACGCATCTTCTTGGCTGACATGGTGTATTCCCCCCAAATATATAATATTGAGCAACATGAATGGAAAAGTAAATGGCAGTGCATCTGTCGTTTAATTTCATCCGTACTCTAAAAAAAAGGACCGGCATGCCGGTGTCGAGCTCCCCGTAGTTTGTGAAATTCTTTGCTGCTTTAAACCCGTGAACACCCGGTTTTTCTATTGAGTCTATCACAACCGTCGTCATATTTCTACAATCAATAGAAAGAAGCCTCAAACCATTTTCATGGAATTAGACTTCTTGATTTGCGGAAAAGCTATGATCATGTTTCGATGTGGCGAGCGGAATTCATTAGTTGCTTCCACCTTTGCGTCCAATCTCACGATAGAATTCCTTATTATGAGTTTCGGAGGTTGCTTCGCCGCCCTTGCGACCAATCTGCTTGTAAAAGTCAGTGTCATGGGCATCTGAAGTCGCTTCTCCACCTTTTTTTCCAATCATCTGGTAGAAGCTTCGATCATGGTTCTTGGAAGTGGCTTTACCACCTAATCTGCCAGCTTCCTCACGGCTCATCTTGCGTTCTGACGTCGGTTGACGTGCCATTACAAATCACTCCTTACAACGATAAGTTGTTTTTTGTAGCGCGTATCCCTAATTTACCACCTTATTTCCAGCCTGAAACAACACAGCAGGATAGAACGGATGGTGAAGAGATCCGTCAGAGCATTAGGCCGACCGTTTAAACACCTCAGGTCGATGGAAAGAAAATCGGGATATATCCGGTTCAATTAAGGGTTTGAACGTGTGACGTACAGCCGGCAGAGCCAGGGTGACTGCGAAGAGTACGGCAATGACAAGTATGACTGGAATATACGCCGAGCTTCCCATATAACTGTAGACTCCGGACCAGACCGCGAGACGAACGAGAAACCCATGCAGCAGGAATACATAGAGTGTGCGTCGTCCAAGGTCCGTCAGTCTGGAAGTCAAGGAAGGTACCCAGGCCAAGAACAGTACTGCCGATGCGATCTCCAATAGGTAGACTCCAAGTCGGAAGATGCCGGCATACCATTCGTGGTGACCCAGTTCGGCGTACGTCATGCTGCCGAGTAACCATCCGGATGAAATATTCAAACCACCATACCCGATCCATACCAACAGTGCAGCAGAGAGGATGGCTGCGGTTTTTCGCCCCCAACCGGATAATAAATGTGAACGGATGGTTGCTCCATAGTCATAACCGATGACAAAGAACGGCAGAAATACAAACGTACGGCTGAAGCTGAGCCAGAACCCGTCGATGGGCAAATACCCGGCAATTATACCGAGCGCAATCGATCCAATCAGCCGATATATCGGTTTCCAGGAAATCGTCAGACGAAGCAGCAGTCGCCAACAGAAATGACTCGCGAGAAACCATAACAGCAAGTAAGGTGCAAAGAAGGAAAGCCGCATATGGGGTGTATGGAATACGGTAAAGTCCATCAATGCGTATAAGGACTGAAACAGTACGTACTGTAGTGCAATCTGCTTCAGGACGTTTCGCCCAGATGCACCTTGGAGTGAGTGTGTCGCAAAATACCCGGTTACCCATACAAAGAGCGGCATGTGAAACGTATATATCCACAGGAACAGAGCTTCGGCTCCTGCAAAACGTGTAATGAGTGGTTCAAGTGCATTGCCAGCAAGGACACAGACGATAAGAATAAAGCGCAGATTGTAAAAGAAAGATTCCTGATCATCCCGGATCAGTGTCTGATTTTTCATGGTGTAGCCCCCTTATAGATCCTGGTTGAAAGGTCATTTGCATCTGTAATAAGGGTAATATGGATGTGTATTCTCTATTGTGATTTAATTCACATTTGTAAGCGTTATCTTTTCTCAAAGCTGTGACAACAAAATGAACACAACGGGATTGACAACGGTTGCATAGAGGATGACAATAGTAAAAGAAGATGAGGGAATGTAAATATAAGGAGGGAAGAAATCATGTCAACGAGTCCTTATCCAAGCCCGGAAATTATTACGTTTGGGGAGAGTATGGGTTTGCTGACTGCCAAGGATACAAGAGGGCTGGAATATGCAGCCACACTGGACAAGTCTTTCGGGGGGGCTGAGAGCAATCTGGCTATTGGCGTATCACGCCTGGGGCATACCAGTGGTTGGTTTGGACGTTTGGGCAATGATCCGATCGGCAGTATGATACTGAAAGCCATTCGCGGTGAAGGCGTAGATGTATCCCGGGTAAGGTTAAGTGATCACGAGCCGACTGGTTTGATGATTCGTGAGAACGCTTCCGGGAAAGCCTCGGTGCATTATTATAGGAAGCTATCTGCTGCAAGTGCGATCACACCTGATGATCTGGATCCCGACTATATTGCCGGGGCGAAGATATTGCACGTTACGGGTATAACGGCAGCGATAAGCACGTCCGGACTTGCTACGGTAGAGGCTGCCATACATATTGCCAAACAGGCAGGGGTGAAAGTAAGCTTTGATCCAAATCTGCGTCTCAAACTATGGTCTGCGGATGAGGCCCGTCCAGTTTTACTGCGTTTAGCTGAACTGGCAGACTACTTTTTACCGGGTCTGGACGAGATGAAACTTCTATATAACGAAGAAAATGATCAAAAAGTACTTGAGCGTTTATCTGCCATGAATGCTGTGTGCATCGTGAAGGGTGGCCCTGATTTGACCTACGTATTGGCGAATGGTACCCTAACGGAAGTTCCGTACTTTAAGGCGGATTATGTTCTGGATACGGTAGGAGCAGGAGATGGTTTCTGTGCGGGATTTTTATCGGGTTTATTAAAAGGATACTCCCCGCAGGAAGCAACCCGTCTCGGCAATTTGACCGGTTCCATGGTTATACAGGCTGTTGGCGATTGGGAGGCGCTCCCGACGTGGGGGCAGGTCGAGGCCAAGCTGAACAACGTTGCCCATGTTGAGCGTTAGTCGCTCTGGAATCATATATGGCTCATCTTCGTTCTTAAATGTAAGGCTTGTATACACAACCACCACATTGACAAGGGAGAGAATGAAATGAAGAAGCTTCAGCTGTTGCAAAAGATTACGGACAATGGGGTTGTGGCAGTTCTGCGTGCAGATTCTGCTGATCAAGTCATTGCCATGGCCGAGCAAGCGATTGCGGGTGGTATTAAAGTTATCGAGATTACGATGACAGTACCCAGTGCACTCAAAGCCATTGAAAAGTTAAGCCGTGTATACCATTGGAACACACAAGATCCAGAGAAATTCGCGATTATTGGTGCGGGAACGGTGCTTGAACCGCAAACGGCGAGAGCGGCTATCATGTCGGGTGCCGAGTTTGTAGTTGGACCTTCCCTGAACCCGGATACGGTTCAGATCTGCAACCTGTATCGAATTCCGATTCTGCCTGGTGTGATGACGATTGCTGATGTTCAACGCGCATTGGAACTCGGCGTGGACATTGTGAAGTTGTTCCCGGGTAATCTGTATGATCCTTCGATTATCAAAACGATGAAGGGCCCTATGCCGCAGGCGAATTTTATGCCAACTGGCGGGGTATCCTTGTCTAATCTGGGGGATTGGATCAAGGGTGGAGCAGTGGCTGTAGGGATTGGTTCCGACTTGACATCGGAAGCTGTGAAGACGGGTGACCTGAGTCATGTCCGTCGCAAAGCGGAACAATATATGGATGCTTACCGCAAGGCCAAGGCAGAATAATATTTTTTCAATTCGGAGAAGGGGAGCCTGATGAACAAAGGCTCCCAATTCTGTGAGCCGCGGCACCTGCGGAAGTGAAGAAAGGTGATTAAAGTTGAGAAATCGGTATAATACAGGGCGCAAGAAGAGGGGCATCGGGAAATTCCTGCTCGTACTTCTGGCGCTCATTGTCATTGGATGTGGATTTGTTGCGTGGAAATTATTCACACCATACGGTCCACAGGAATCAGCTCAAACAGCCATGGAAACAGCCAATCGGGTGACGGTGAGTGAACAAGAGAACTGGATTGATTTTGTGCCAGATAAACCGATTGGAAAAAGTGTACTTTTCTACCCTGGTGGGCTGGTGAAACCGGAAAGTTATGCACCACTCGCGCATGAGCTGGCTGCTGCGGGTCATCACACCATTATTGCCAAGATGCCAGTTAACCTGGCAGTGCTTAAGCCAAACTTGGCAGATGAGATTCTGGCCGCCTATCCAGACGAACAATTCGTTATGGGTGGACACTCTCTCGGCGGGTCCATGGCTGCACGTTATGTAGCAGCACATCCAGATGCACTTCATGGGATCTTCTTCTTGGCATCTTACCCGGATGAAAAAGGGAGTGTAATGACACTGGGAATACCTGCTTTAACCATTTTGGGTACTAAAGATGAGGTTGTGAATATGACCAAGTATCAGAGTGGACGTATGTATTTGCCCGTGGAGACGGTGTACTACACCATTGAAGGTGGAAACCACGCCCAGTTCGGTGATTATGGTCATCAAAAAGGAGATGGCAAGCCGGAAGTGAGTGGAGAAGAACAGTTGAATCAGACGCTCAAGACAGTACTGGCTTGGTTAAGTACGATCAAATAGATTTTGATTATTCTGCATTAAGGGCTGTATGCATGTATAGCATAACTTGATGGAGGTGATACGGATGACCATGCTTCAAGTGTATGGAGTGCAGATCCCATGTAAAGGTATCCTGTTCGATAAAGATGGAACACTGTTGGAATTCCTCCAGCTATGGGGGCCGTGGGCAGAGACGTTGCTGAGTCAGTTACAATCACGTATGAATGAGCTTGGAGCTTCATTTACGGTTGAACGGGAGCACGTCCTGGGCACCATTCATAATGCAGAAGGTCATATTGTCGGCTATGATCCGCAAGGCCCACTGGCCATTGCGACTGTGGATGAATGTACGGGATTGCTTGCCGGCCAGCTGTATGCAGCAGGCATGCCATGGAATGAAGCGATCACAACGATACGCCAATTTTCAAGTGTGGCCATGAAATCGGTAAGGGAGCGCAAATCGGCTGAACCGATGCCAGGATTACTTGCTTTCTTAGACAGTTGCAGGGCAGCAGACATACAGCTGGCAGTCGTCACTTCAGACAGTACAGCGGCAGCAGAAACACATCTGGATTGGATGGGGATTCGTTCCTTTTTCACCTCCATTGTGGGCTGTGATCGGGTGACACAGGGCAAACCAGATGGAGAAGCAGCCCTCCTGGCTTGCCGTGAATTACATATCGATCCTGCGAAGGCCGTTGTAATTGGAGACAGTAATGGGGATATGCAGATGGGGCGGCACGCAGAGGTATCCTATACCCTCGGTTACTGTCCGCAGTTAGATCAAGGATCTCACCTGGTTGATGCCCATGCCATTATTCGTCATTATAATGAGATAAGCGTTATTTTATAAGTCACCCTGGCTTGGTTGAACGATATAAATTGAACTCAACATTTACACAAAACGGAGAGGACAGAAATAACCTGAAGAAACGGAGTGTTCGCCTTTATCCTCGGATTTTTCCCTTTAGAAAGGAATCAAAAAAATCTGTGGATAACAGCGATCGGAAGGTTGTTCTGTCATCGGAGTGGCCAGTGTAAATATTCTTTAGTTCAATTTATATAGTAAACAAAAGGAGGAGAGAGGATGAACGCAACAGAACAGCTGGCTGCCTGGATTCAGGAAAGCTCCCGGATTGTTTTTTTCGGAGGGGCCGGAACTTCAACGGAAAGCGGGATTCCCGACTTCCGCTCGGCTGCGGGTCTGTATCAGACGGAGCAGCATTCGCCTTATCCACCGGAAGAGTTATTAAGTCGACATTTTTTTGATCAACACGCCGATATTTTTTATGATTTTTATCGTGGCAAAATGCTTCATCCAGATGCTGAACCGAATGGGTGCCATCGACTATTGGCCCGTCTGGAGCAGGAAGGAAAACTTCAGGCAGTGATCACGCAAAATATCGACGGACTGCATCAGAAGGCAGGCAACAGCAATGTTTTTGAGCTTCACGGCTCAGTTCATCGTAATGCCTGCATGGATTGCAAGCAGTTTTATACGCTGAATGATATTTTACAATCCCAAGATACGGTACCTCGCTGTACCACATGTGGTGGTGTGATCAAGCCGGATGTGGTGCTGTACGAAGAGGAACTGGATCAGACGACATTGTACCGCTCCATTGATGCACTGTCTTCTGCAGACCTGTTACTCGTGGGAGGCACGTCACTGACGGTATATCCAGCGGCACAGTTAATTACGTATTTTCAGGGAAAACATACCGTTCTGCTCAACGCTACACCTACCGCTTACGACCGCAGGGCTGATTTGCTGATTACAGAGCCGATTGGCGAGGTAATGAATAATGTGGACCAGATTCTTGGTTAAACGTACGTACTGAATAACCGCATTATCCGGTATAGACCGGATACAAGAGGCGGAACCTGGGGAAAGAAGGGATTCATAATGGTCTACGTAGCAAGCGATACTCGCTATGAAACGATGAAATATAACCGCGTTGGACGTTCAGGTTTGAAACTGCCAGCGATTTCACTGGGGCTGTGGCATAATTTTGGCGGTATTAATAACGCTGAGAATGGCCGTAATATGATTACCCGATCATTTGATCTGGGCATTACACATTTTGACCTTGCCAACAATTATGGCCCACCGGCAGGTTCGGCAGAGCAGTTATTTGGACAGGTACTGGCCCAGGATCTGAAACCTTATCGTGATGAACTGGTGATCTCCACCAAAGCGGGGTATTATATGTGGCCCGGGCCCTATGGAGAGTGGGGTTCACGCAAAAATCTGGTATCCAGTCTGAATCAGAGCTTGAAGCGTATGGGCCTGGATTATGTGGATATTTTCTATTCACATCGTTATGATCCCGAAACACCTTTGGAAGAAACGATGATGGCACTGGATCATATTGTTCGCTCGGGCAAAGCCCTTTATGTAGGGATCTCCAACTATCCCGCAGAGCAGACAAGACAGGCTGCCGAAATTCTGAAAGGTCTGGGTACGCCATTGTTAATCCATCAACCGAAATACTCGCTGCTGGACCGCTGGATTGAAGATGGTTTGCAGGACGTGCTGGATGAGTATGGAACAGGCAGTATTGCATTCTGTCCATTGGCACAAGGTGTGCTTACGAACAAATACTTGAATGGTATTCCGGAAGACTCACGTGCCAAAGGACCGTCGGTATTCCTGAATGAAAACAACATCTCTCCAGAGACACTCCGCAAAGTGCGTGCGCTGAACCAGATTGCAGCAGCCCGTGGTCAGAGTTTGGCCCAATTTTCACTCTCATGGGTGCTGCGTAACGGCAGGGTAACTTCCGCGCTGATTGGCGCAAGTCGTACTTCCCAGATTGAAGAGAATGTGGCTGCGCTCAGTCAGCTGGATTTCTCTACAGAGGAATTGGAACGGATTGAATCCATCCTGTCTCCGGAGCCTGATGACAAATAAATAAAGTGCAAAAGGTGCATCTTAGCCATAATGGCGGAATGCACCTTTTTTGTCGTCCGTGGTTCCGTCCGTTATGTTGCTCACCGTTTGTTTTGTTGAGCATTCTGCTGTAACCCCTGATGTAGTGGGCGGGACAGTATTTTCTCTCGATATAAGCTGGGCGCTTCACCGTGAAATCGTTTGAACTGTTTGGAGAAGTACAGCGCGTCTGGCAGTCCGACCGATGCAGATACCTGTTCGATGGACAGATCCGGACGTTCTCTCAGGAGTTGGCGCGACTTGTCGATCCGAAGTTTTAGCAGATAAGTGACCGGTGACAGTCCGGTTTCCTGTTTGAAAATACGGGATAGATACGCACGGTTGTAACCAAGACTCGCTGACATTTGTTCAATGGAGACTGGATAAGCATATTGAGTGGACATATATTGAATCATCTGTTTCACCGTACGTCGGATGGAGGATTCACCTGGAATTAAGGTTTGGCCCTGCGAAAGGTGATTCTGTGCTTCAGCTAGAATCATATATAACGTACCCAGTGATGTGAAATGGGAGCTTTCTTTGCGCTCGGCAAAAGCATCCTGCATCACGGATAGCCAATCGGATATTCCACAGGATGGTCCAGCATGAAAAACAGACTTCTCCGGGCGGAACCCGGCTTCCTCGGTATGTTGGCCAGCCTGGCTGCCTGTGAAGGCAATCCAGCGATATTGCCATGGGTTGCGGGCGTGAGACTGGTAACTTACCAGTTGCCCGGGATGAATGAGGAAACAATCACCTGCGGATAACTCGTAGGTGTGCAGTTCGGTACGGAACGTACCCGCCCCTTTTTCTACATAATGCAGCAGATAATAATCAAACAATTTAGGACCGAGGGCGTGACCCGGAAGGGTCTGGCTTGCCCCGGCAAACAGGACATGCAGTGCGCCTTGTTCATAATAGACCGGATTGGAGGCAACCGAATAACTGAGTGCTCCGCTTTTACCGGAAGGTGATTCCTGTATTTTTTCGTTAGAAGATGCAAGGGATTCTTTCTTGGCGTTGAATTGATCTGACATGGTCGTTTCCTTCTTTCCGGGATGCTCCGATCATTATACGCCTTAAGGTCACATTTATCCATATGAAACACACATGGTTGCATTACAAGAGGCACCGCTTTCTTATATAATAACATTAAGAAAACCACAACAACGAGGCGAGGTGCACCAGCAGTGAACATAACTGAATTGAAACAAAAGTTTATTGAGAAGTACGGAGAGAGTGGAGCGGACATCCGTGTATTTCATGCCCCTGGGCGTGTGAATCTGATCGGTGAGCACATTGACTATAACGGTGGATACGTGCTTCCGGCAGCACTTGAATTCGGAACAACATTGATCATTCGTGAGCGTCAGGACAACAAGTTGCAACTGGCTTCCACGAACATGTCTTATGAAGGGGGACTAGACACTTCCTCCATCGGTAAGGAAAAAACCGGAGAATGGACCGACTATCCTGTTGGTGTCATGGTTGAACTGCAAGGCAAAGGTGTGAATGTAACAAAAGGCTACGACTTCCTGTACCACGGGGAGATTCCGAACGGGGCAGGACTTTCATCATCCGCATCTCTGGAGGTACTTACCGGATTTGCGATTCAGTCTCTGGAGGGTGTATCGGATATTGACACGGTTCAACTGGCGCTTCTGTCCCAGAAAGCGGAAAATGAGTTCGTAGGCGTCAACTGTGGAATCATGGATCAGTTCGCTGTTGCAAACGGTGCTCAGGATCACGCGATCCTGCTGATGTGTGACACACTGGAGTACGAAAAGGTTCCTTTCCGTACAGGCTCATACAAATTGGTCATCGGTAACACAAACAAACGCCGCGGTCTGGTGGATTCGGCTTACAATGAACGTCGCTCCCAATGCGAGCAGGCACTTGCCATCTTGAAGGAACAGCTGCCTGCACTGAATTACCTGGCTCAATTGACGCCAGAGCAGTTCGTAACACTACAGGATCAGATCAAGGATGAGAAAGTAAGACAGCGTGCACAACATGTTGTGGAAGAGAATGCTCGTGTGCTCGCATCGGTCGAAGCATTGCAGGGTAACGATCTGGAAACCTTCGGCAAGCTGATGAACGCTTCTCATGAATCGCTTCGCGATTTGTACGAAGTAAGCTGTGATGAGTTGGATGTTATGGTTGAAGAAGCTCAGCGGATTCCAGGCACGCTTGGTGCTCGAATGACTGGCGCAGGATTTGGCGGTTGTACCGTATCACTTGTGCATGAAGATGATGTCGAGCGTTTTGTAAGTGAAGTGGGCGCTGCATATGAAGCGCGTACCCATCTCAAAGGTGATTTTTATGTATGCGGCGTAGGCGACGGTGTTAAAGAATTGAAGGAGGCGAAGTAAAATGGCAATTTTGGTGACAGGTGGAGCAGGGTATATTGGGTCTCATACGGTAGCAGCATTGTTGGAACGTGGAGAAGAGGTTGTTGTACTGGATAACTTGCAGACAGGGCATCGTGAAGCGTTGCTCGGCGGTAAGTTGTATGAAGGGGATCTGCGTGACAAAGAAATTCTGGCGAAGCTGTTCGCTGAGAATTCAATCGATGCAGTCATTCACTTTGCAGCCAACTCACTCGTAGGCGAAAGTATGAAAGACCCGGTTAAATATTATGACAACAACGTGTTTGGTACACTCTGTCTGCTGGAAGCGATGAATGCAGCGAACGTACGCCGCATCGTCTTCTCCTCTACAGCAGCTACCTACGGTGAGCCTGAGAAAGTGCCAATCGAAGAGAGTGATCGTACAGAGCCAACCAACGTATACGGCGAAACAAAGCTGATGATGGAACGCATGATGTCATGGTTCGATAAAGTTCAGGATATCAAATACGTTTCCCTGCGTTACTTCAATGCAGCAGGTGCACATGACAGCGGCAAAATTGGTGAAGATCACCAGCCAGAGAGTCATTTGATTCCACTCGTACTGCAAACAGCATTGAAACAACGCCCGCACATCGCCGTGTTTGGTGACGACTATGCAACAGAAGATGGAACATGTATCCGTGACTATATCCACGTGAGCGACTTGGCTGATGCACATCTGCGTGCAGTAGATTATCTTCGCAAAGGTGAGAACAGTAACGTGTTTAATCTGGGTAACGGCACAGGATTCTCTGTAAAACAAGTGATCGAAACAGCCAAAAAAGTGACTGGCCTCGATATCCCGGTTGTACAGGAACCACGTCGTGCAGGTGACCCGGCTGTGCTGGTAGCTTCATCTGCAAAAGCGAGATCTGTCCTGGGCTGGAATCCAAAATGGACCAATCTGGAAGATGTCATTCAAAGCGCTTGGAGCTGGCACCAATCACGTCCTGACGGCTACGGAAAAAACTAGGAGGCGAATACCTTATGTCACAGACTCATATTGCAGCAGGTGCCACAGAGCGGACACCGGAGCAGCAGGAAGCACTGCATGCCATTGAACGTCTGGTTGCATTTGCCTTGCAGAAACAATTAATCGAGGAAGCGGATTGGGATTATAGCCGCAACCTCTTGCTGGAACAATTCGGATTCTCAGAGCCTTATGCCGGTGAGTTGGACACGACTGTGCCCGATGGTCCACAGGCTATGCTGGATACGTTGATTGATTATGGATTCACCATTGGACTCATTCCTGAAAATAGCGATACATTCCGTGATTTGCTGGATGCCAAAATCATGGGTCATCTGATGGCACGCCCATCCGAAGTGGTACGCGCATTCCGCCATACGGAGCAGACGGAAGGCATTGAGGCAGCCACATCTCAATTCTATGACTTGTCGATTAACTCCAACTATATTCGGATGGATCGGATCTCGAAGAACGTCTACTGGACACAGGACACGGCCTATGGAGACATGGAGATTACTATCAACCTGTCGAAGCCGGAGAAAAGTCCAAAGGAAATTGCCATGGCGAAATTGCTTCCGCCTCCGGTATATCCTAAATGCCAGCTGTGTCGTGAAAATGTAGGTTACGCTGGTCGGGTGAATCACCCTGCTCGCCAAAACCTGAGAGTCATTCCGTTGAAGCTTAACAACGAGCCTTGGTTGTTCCAATACTCGCCGTATGTTTACTACAACGAGCACTGCATCATTTTCCATCATGATCATGTGCCGATGAAACTGACGAAGGATACGCTTCGCAGACTGCTTGCCTTTGTCGGGGAGTACCCGCATTATTTTATCGGATCTAACGCGGATTTGCCGATCGTAGGCGGATCGATTCTGACACATGACCATTTCCAGGGCGGACGTCATACGTTCGCGATTCAAAATGCACAGCCTGAGGCTGTCTTCCGCCATGCGGATGCACCTGGACTTACACTGAGTCTCGTAAAATGGCCAATGTCTGTAATGCGTCTGGCTTCACACGATCCTGCAGAGCTGCTTGAAGCGGGTAACGCCGTATATGAAGCGTGGAAGGTCTACAGTGATTCTGCTGTGGATATCGAAGCGTTCAGTGAAGTGGACGGGGAACAAGTGCCACACAATACGGTAACACCAATCGTTCGTCGTAGTGCAGATGGTGGTTATGAGATGGATCTTGTATTACGTAACAACCGTACAAATGATGTGCATCCGGAAGGGATTTTCCATCCGCACCGTGAGATGCACCATTTGAAAAAAGAGAACATTGGTCTGATCGAAGTGATGGGACTTGCCATTCTGCCAGGTCGTTTGAAAGAAGAACTGGACAGTATCGCGGATATCCTCGCTGGAGATGCCAAGCTTGCTGAAGCGGCCAAAGCTTCCGATCATGTGTTGAACAAACATCTGGGCTGGGCGGAAGAATTGATTGAACGGTTTGGTCCTAAGCTGGACAAAGAACAAGCCGTTGCCATTGTACAGCAGGAAGTCGGCTTGAAATTCGCCGAGATTCTGGAGCATGCAGGTGTCTACAAATATGATGAAGCAGGACGCCAGGCTTTCCGTCGTTTTGTAAGCAGCATGGGATACACTGAATAATCAACATAATATCAACAAATCAAGAACACCCGCCCATTCAGGAGCGGGTGTTTCTTGTCATGAGCACGCATTGGAATGAACCTCCGAGGCAGTTATAATGGGGAGAAGTCCTAGAGTACCATGATGAATTGAGGAAATGGGGTTAATGATTTGGAAAAGAAGGCGCTGAATATTCCGTTGATTACAGATGCTGAGGAACTGCAAGGCATGGTGGGTGAACCGCATGAACATGTGCGTAACAAGGCAATTTCATTTGTGGATTCACATGTTCAGAACTTTATATCCATGTCACCATTATTTTTCCTCTCCACCTCCGATCGTGATGGAAAAAGTGATGTGTCACCTCGGGGTGATGGAGCGGGATTTGTGAAAGTGTATGATACATATCGGCTCGTTTATCCCGAACGCCCAGGCAATCGGCGGATAGACTCGTTGTTGAACATGTTGTCGAACCCTGGTGTTGGCATGCTCTTTTTGATTCCGGGTATGAATGAAGTGCTGCGTATTAATGGCACAGCATCCATTACCAAGGATGAGGAATTCATCGCCAGTATGGGCTGGAGTGGTAAAACCATAGGTGCGGCTGTCATTGTAGATGTGGAAGAGTGTTTTATCCATTGTCCGCGGGCATTCAAACAGGCTGGATTATGGGCCACAGAAACATGGGTGGATGCTGAGAATTTGCCTTCATCTAGCGAGATGTTTCGAGCTCATTTGGAGATTAACGGGTTGTTATAAAGTGAGTGACTATCGATTTGTTTTTCTATAAACAGGGTACTATAATTGGAGTTGCACAAAAATACTAAACTCCATTGGAGGCGACAATAGATATGAGATCTTTCCAATTCTATAATCCAACCCGGCTGATTTTCGGCAAAGGACAACTGGAAGCATTAAAGACAGAAGTGCCGAAATACGGTAAACGGGTTCTGCTTGTATATGGTGGCGGCAGTATCAAACGTAGTGGTCTGTACGATCAAGTGATCGGTTTGCTTAAGGAAGCCGGAGCAGAAGTGACTGAACTGGCTGGTGTGGAACCTAACCCGCGTCTTTCTACGGTGCATAAAGGGGTAGACCTCTGTAAAACAAATAACATCGACCTGATCCTGGCTGTAGGTGGCGGTAGTGTACTAGACTGCTCCAAAGCCATTGCGGTAGGTGCCAAATATGATGGCGATATGTGGGATTTTGCTCAGCGCAAAGCCGTTGCACAGGACGCTCTTCCACTCGGTACCGTATTGACGATGGCAGCAACCGGTTCGGAGATGAACTCGGGTTCGGTTATTACGAATCAGGATACACAAGAAAAATTGGGTTGGGGTAGCGCATACTCATTCCCTGCATTCTCTATCCTGGATCCGGTGAATACATACACTGTTCCGCTGGACCAAACGGTATACGGCATGGTGGATATGATGTCCCACGTACTGGAGCATTACTTCCATCTGGATGCCAATACACCGGTTCAACTCGGTTTCTGTGAGACGATTCTGCGTACTGTCATGGAAGCAGCGCCTCGTCTGGTTGAAGACCTGGAGAACTATGAACTGCGCGAAACGATTCTGTATTGCGGAACAATGGCACTGAATGGCGTGCTGAATATGGGTCTCGCAGGAGATTGGGCAACACATAATATTGAACATGCGGTTTCCGCAGTGTATGATATCCCACACGGTGGTGGACTTGCGATCTTGTTCCCACACTGGATGAAACATAACCTGGATGTGAATGTGGATCGATTCAAACGTCTGGCAATTAATGTATTCGAAGTGAACCCTGAGGGCAAGTCGGACAGACAGATTGCTGAAGAAGGTATCGATGCGCTCAGCAAATTCTGGACATCCATTGGTGCACCTAACCGTTTGGCAGATTACGATATCGATGACAGCCAGATCGACGTAATGGCTGACAAAGCGATGTTGTTTGGTCCATTCGGTAACTTCAAGAAACTGCAACGGGAAGATGTTGTATCCATCTACAAGGCTTCTCTGTAATTCTATAATCACTGCAAAGTGAAGGACACATTCTGTCGTCCAATAACCGCAAGTCTCCTTCATGGGGGCTTGCGGTTTTTTCGTGTATTCGGATCTGCACGAGAATGATGGAGGAACATGAAGCAAGGAGAACAGAATGTTGTGATAATACCCATTATCGGCTCCAGAATACATTTGAGGAAAGATTTTGAAACATTTTGATGGTAGCTACGTATTTATTTACATGTGGAATGCTCAGTTAGGATGAATTTGCGGCAGAGAGAGGAGGAACAGGGGATGGAAACAATGTATTGGGGGTGTCTAATCGGAGGGGCGATATTTGCGGTTGTCAGCCTTGTGCTGGGTGACTTGATTGATGGCTTGCTGGACGGAGCTTTTGAAATGCCAGGCCTTGATTTTTTCAAACCCGTTGTGTTAGCTGGTTCCATTACAACCTTTGGTGGTGCAGGCATAATGCTGACACGTTATAGTTCATTAAGTGCGATGTCCGGTCTAATACTATCCCTGCTTATAGGTATTGCTGCAGCCATGCTGGTATTCTTCGCATACATCAAACCGATGCGTAACAGCGATGTCTCTATTGCATTTTCAATGAAAGAGTTATCTGGGAAAATTGGGGAAATCACCATTCCGGTGCCGGAAAAAGGTTTTGGCGAAGTGATGATCCGCTTTGCATCCGGTAGTACGATTCAAACGGCATCCAGTTTTGAACACCTCCCCATTGCGGCGGGAGCACGTGTTGTTGTGGTGGATGTTGTAGATGGCGTACTGCGTGTGTCGGAATGGGATGAAAATGTACTTAAAGATTTATAAAGTATTCTAATCACCTAATTAGTTTAAGCACTCATCATGAATGAATAAGGGGAGAGATGTGGAATGGATTTAAATTTGAACTGGGATGTTTTGTTGATTCCTATAGTTGTAGTCGGAGTCATTCTAATTTTGGGTCTGGCTTTCTGGGCGAGGTACAAAACGGTTGGACCGGATGAAGCGATGATCGTTACGGGGTCATTCCTGGGTAGCAAAAATATCTCCGATGATGATTCTGGCCGAAAAATCAAAATTGTTCGTGGTGGCGGTGCATTTATCCTGCCGGTATTCCAGCAGTCCGAGTTTATCTCCTTGTTGTCCCACAAGCTGGATGTCTCCACACCTGAAGTGTACACGGAGCAAGGGGTTCCGGTTATTGCTGACGGTGTAGCTATTATCAAGGTTGGAGGCGCTGTAGAAGACGTTGCTACGGCAGCTGAGCAATTCATCGGTAAACCTGTAGAAGCGCTGAGAAGCGAAGCACAGGAGGTACTGGAGGGGCATTTGCGGGCCATCCTCGGTACTATGACGGTGGAAGAAGTATATCGGAACCGGGATCGTTTTGCCCAAGAGGTTCAAGGCGTAGCAGCTAGAGATTTGAAGAAAATGGGACTGCAAATTGTTTCATTTACCATCAAGGATGTTCGTGACAAACAGGGTTACCTGGATGCTCTCGGTAAACCGAGAATTGCCGCAGTGAAGCGTGATGCCGAGATTGCTGAAGCAGAAGCAATGCGTGATGCACGTATTCAGAAGGCTAATGCGGAGGAACAGGGGCAAAAAGCAGAGTTGCTGCGGGATACCAATATCGCCGAGGCAGCCAAAGAGAAAGAACTGAAAGTAGCCACGTTTAAGCGGGATCAGGATACAGCCAAAGCAGAAGCCGATCAGGCTTACCATATCCATGAAGCTCGCGCCAGACAGACTGTGGTGGAGGAAGAAATGAAGGTTGAACTTGTTCGTAAAGAACGTGAGATCGATCTTCAGGAAAAAGAAATCGTCGTACGTGAGAAGCAATATGATGCTGAAGTGAAGAAAAAGGCAGAAGCGGATCGTTATGCGGTGGAACAGGCAGCCGAAGCGGATAAAGCCAAGAGAATGCGTGAAGCCGATGCGGTACAGTACTCCATCGAAACACATGCCAAAGCAACAGCTGAACAGAAGCGACTTGAAGGTCAGGCCATGGCGGATGCGGAACTTGCCAAAGGTACAGCAGATGCAGAAGTTATTCGTTTGCGTGGTCTTGCTGAAGCAGAAGCGAAGGAAAAACTGGCCGAAGCATTCCAAAAGTTTGGCGAAGCGGCTGTACTCGATATCATTGTCAAAATGCTGCCTGAACTGGCTGGCAAAATTGCAGAGCCAATTGCATCCATTGATAAATTGACGGTGGTAGATACAGGTAAAGGTGAAGGTGCAGCACGAGTGAGTAACTATGTTACTGAACTTATGGCGACCGCTCCAGAGATGCTCAAAAGTGTATCCGGCATCGATGTAGAGCAGCTGATTAAAGGCCTTACGAAGTCTAAAACACCTGCGCCAGTTGCCATTCAACAGAGCGAGGCTGTTACAACTCCTTCTATAATCGACAAGATTGTGGAAAGAGCTGGAGTTGACGAGTAAGAAGCACTTCGAATCTTGCATGGTTGCTCTATTGACCTTAAGGCGAATTTTTGTTACTTTTTAAGCGAGACGTCCGGCGCGGTTTGCCCGCTCCGGGTGTCTTTTCGTTCGTAACAGGGTGTGACTTAATCACACCTAAGATGGTGTGAAAAAGAGGTGCAAACAATGAGCAGCTTGCATGTAGATAAAGCGCTAAATAATAATGTAATCATTGCACAGCATCCAGAACACGGGGAAGTCGTTGTTATTGGTAAAGGCATTGGCTTTAACCGAAAACCGAGTGATCACATTCCATTGATGGCTGTGGAGAAAATGTTTATTTTGAAAAACCAGCAGGAGCAAGAGCAGTACAAACAGCTTCTTCCACAGGTGGATGAAGCACTGATCGAGATTATTAACGAAGTTATTACGTATATTGCAGAGCGTACGGACGTTCCTCTGAATGAACATATCCATATTGCATTAACCGATCACATTTCTTTCGCGTTAAAACGCAAGGAGCAGGGCATTATCATACAAAATCCATTTTTATATGAAACCCGCGAGATTTATCCTGAAGAATATCGAATGGGAGAATACGCTGTTCGTCTGATCAAAGAGAAAATGGGTGTAGATTTGGGGATGGACGAGATTGGTTTTGTTGCCCTCCATATCTATAGCGCAATGACCAATCAAAATATATCCCAGGTACGTGAACATTCACAATTGATCACTGATTTGGTGAACCTGGTGTCCGATCAACTCGATTATTCGTTTGAAACGGAATCACTTGATTACTCTCGTTTGCTGACTCATCTTCGTTTTGCCCTTGAGCGTGTTCGCCGTGGAGACAAAGTGGAAGAGCTTCATAAGTTGGATTCCCTGCTTAAGTTGGAGTATCCCGAAATGTACTCGCTTGCATGGAAACTGACCAAAGTAATGGAGAAAAGACTGAAACTGCCGGTTTATCCTGCGGAGGTAGGTTATCTGACCATTCATCTGCAAAGACTGAATCAGCGGAAGGAAGAAGAGAATAAGTGAGGTCATTCCAGTGATGGAATGTGGAATTTATTTTTTTGGTGTAAAGGCTTGCAATAGATTAGAACTGGTGCTACAATGGTTTCCGTAATCAAGCAACTGAATAAACATAAGCGACGTGTTACTGACTCGATCAGGCATGAGTTAATTAAAGTGTGATTGTTCTTTCCTTGTACAGGGTATGCTATACCCCAAGGTTGGCACAGTTTACTTTGTTAATTCATGCCTTTTTTGTGTTCCCTTGCTTGCATCACAACATATAAATTAGACGAAAGGGAGAAACGACGCGATGTTCAAAAAGCTTTTTGGTGTATTGCAAAGAGTAGGTAAAGCTCTCATGCTGCCTGTAGCCATTCTACCTGCGGCAGGTTTGCTGCTCGGAATTGGTAACATGCTGGTTAATCCAGATTTCTTGCAATATGTAACGGCGCTCGACACCCCTTGGGTGAACTCGATCGCAACAATTATGATGAACGCAGGTCAGATCGTATTTGATAATCTGGCATTGCTGTTCGCCGTCGGCGTAGCTGTCGGATTGGCTGGTGGCGAAGGCGTTGCAGGTCTTGCAGCGATCATCGGTTACCTGGTCATGAATGTTACATTAGGATCTGCAGTAGGTGTTACTCCTGCAATGATCGGTGAAGTACCGGGTTATGCCAGCATCTTGGGTATCCCAACATTAAGTACAGGCGTGTTCGGAGGTATTATCATAGGTATTGCCGCCGCGCTGTGTTACAATCGATTTTTCAAAATCGAACTGCCGTCTTACCTCGGTTTCTTTGCAGGTAAACGATTTGTACCGATTATCACATCGGTAGTATCCCTTGTAATCGGGTTGCTTCTTGTGATTATCTGGCCTCCGATTCAAAATGGACTGAATGCTGTATCTCACTTCATGGTAGATACAAGTCCGACCTTGTCGGCATTCATCTTCGGAGTTGTGGAACGGTCATTGATTCCGTTCGGTTTGCATCACATTTTCTACTCCCCATTCTGGTTTGAGTTTGGTGAGTATGTGAATAAAGCCGGAGATGTTATTCGTGGGGATCAGAAGATTTTCTTCAGCCAGTTACGTGATGGCGTTGCTCTCACAGCAGGAACATTCCAAGTTGGTAAATTCCCGTTCATGATGTTCGGTTTGCCAGCAGCGGCACTTGCGATGTACCATGAAGCAAGACCGGAGCACAAAAAGTATGTTGCAGGGATCATGGGTTCAGCTGCGCTAACCTCGTTCCTGACAGGGATTACAGAGCCACTTGAGTTCTCGTTCCTGTTTGTAGCACCAATCCTGTTTGCAGTACACTGTATCTTTGCAGGTTTGTCTTTCATGACCATGCAAATTCTGGGTGTAAAGATCGGTATGACCTTCTCCGGTGGGTTCATTGACTTCCTGATCTTCGGGATTATTCCGAACCGTACACCTTGGTGGGACGTTATTATTGTCGGATTGGTTCTTGCGGTGATCTATTACTTCGGTTTCCGGTTTATCATTCGCAAATTCAATCTCAAAACACCAGGACGTGAAGATGCAACGCCTGAAACCGAATCTGGCGGAGGCTCTGGTTCAACGGATGACCTGCCACATAACATTCTCGAAGCTTTTGGTGGCAAGGAAAATATCAAACATCTGGACGCTTGTATTACTCGTTTGCGGATTGAAGTTAATGAGAAATCCAATGTGAAAAAAGATCGTTTGAAACAATTGGGTGCATCTGGTGTACTTGAAGTGGGTAATAATGTTCAAGCCATCTTCGGAACACGTTCCGACACGATCAAATCTCAGATGCAGGATATTATTGCAGGACGAACACCAGCACCAACGCCAGCAGCTGCCAAACCAACTCCTGAAGAGGAGAAGGCACAAGGTGAGCAAGGCGAGCGCATCGTTGCTGAGGATATCGTCATGCCAGTCAATGGTGAATTGCTGGACATTACAAATGTACCTGATCCGGTCTTTGCTGAGAAAATGACAGGTGATGGATTCGCAATTTTGCCACATGATGGTACGATAACTTCTCCTGTGTATGGTAAAGTGTTTAATGTATTTCCAAGCAAACATGCCGTGGGCATCATGTCCGATGGAGGCAAGGAAGTGCTTGTTCATATAGGTGTTAATACGGTGAAGCTGAAAGGTCAAGGCTTTAACGTACTGGTACAGGAAGGTGATCTGGTATCGGCAGGTCAGCCGATTATGGAAGTGGATCTGGAGTATGTCAAAGCAAACGCTCCTTCGATCATTTCACCCGTTATTTTCACCAACCTGCCAGAGGGCTCCACAGTAACTCTGAAGAAGAGCGGAGTGCTGAAAGTTGGCGAACAGCCAATCATTGAGATAAAATAAGAAGTGTTACGACAATGGCAAGCAAGTGTAAATATATGCAATGCCTAAACCAAACTACTGAAAGTGAGATGATTGTAATGCAACAAACATTCAGAATTACAGACGAAGATGGTATCCACGCACGTCCGGCGACAGCCCTGGTAAATACAGCAAACAAATTCAAAGGTGCAGAATCCTTTGCAGAAGCTAACGGTAAAAAAGTAACTTTGAAATCCATTCTGGGTGTTCTTTCCCTCGGATTGGAACAAGGCGACACCATCAACATCATCGTTGAAGGCGAAGGCGAAGCTGAAGCTCTTCAAGCTTTGACTGACGTTATGGTTAACGAAGGGTTGGGCGAAATTAATGCTTAATGTCTCCGGGATCGCGGCTTCGGCGGGTATTGCTATCGCCAAGGCGTTTATCTTGGAGCATCCTGACTACTCTGTAGAAAAACGCCAAATTAACGACGTTGACGCAGAGATCGCGAAACTCGACTCAGCTCTGGGTAAATCCCAGGCTGAGCTTGAGGCGATCAAAGAGCGCACTTTACAAGAGCTTGGCGAGAAAAAAGCAGAGATTTTTGCTTCGCATTTGCTCATTTTGAATGACCCGGAACTGATTGATCCGGTTAAAGCTAGAATTGCGGATGACATGATCAATGCAGAATTTGCTTTGAACGAAACGGCATCGCAATTTATCTCCATGTTTGAGAACATGAAGAGTGCTTACCTGCAGGAACGTGCTGCAGATATGCGTGACGTTACCAAACGTGTGCTAAATCACTTGCTTGGTATCGACTTCATGAGTCCGGCTGAGATCAATGAAGAAGTGATCGTGCTTGCGGAGGATCTAACACCTTCCGACACGGCTCAACTGAACCGTCAATTTGTTAAAGGTTTTGCGACCAACATTGGTGGTCGTACTTCTCACTCGGCGATTATGGCTCGCTCACTTGAAATTCCGGCTGTCGTTGGAACCAAGGACATCTTGGCTCAAGCGAAACAAGGCGATATGATTATTGTTGACGGTCTGGATGGTCACGTACTCGTTAACCCTACTGATGAAGTTATTGCTGAATACCGTGCCAAACAGGAACAGTATGATGCACAACGTGCAGAGTGGAGAAAACTTCGTGATGAGCCAACGGTAACGGTAGACAACGTTCATGTTGAACTTGCAGCCAACATCGGTACACCAAATGATGTAACGGGTGTTCTGGAGAACGGTGGCGAGGCTGTAGGCCTGTACCGTACCGAGTTCCTGTACATGGGCAGAGACAAGCTTCCTTCCGAAGACATTCAGTATAATGCTTACAAAGCGGTACTGGAAAAAATGGAAGGCAAACCTGTCGTTGTTCGTACACTCGACATCGGTGGAGATAAGGAGCTTCCATACCTGGATCTGCCAAAAGAAATGAATCCATTCCTCGGCTTCCGCGCAGTTCGTCTGTGTCTGGACCGTCTGGATATCTTCCGTACACAATTGCGTGCATTGCTGCGTGCAAGCGTACATGGAAACCTGCGTGTCATGTTCCCAATGATCGCAACACTTGGTGAATTCCGTGAAGCAAAAGCTGTCTTGCTCGAAGAGAAAGACAAGCTGGTTGCTGAAGGTATTGCTGTTTCTGACAGCATTCAACTCGGAATCATGGTCGAAATTCCTTCGACTGCAGTTCTGGCGGATCAGTTTGCCAAAGAAGTGGATTTCTTCAGTATCGGAACGAACGATCTGATTCAATACACGATGGCTGCTGACCGTATGAACGAACGAGTGGCTTATCTGTACCAACCTTACAACCCAGCCATTTTGCGTTTGGTTAAAATGGTTATCGATGCAGCGCATCGTGAAGGCAAATGGGTTGGCATGTGTGGTGAGATGGCAGGAGACGAAACAGCAATTCCATTGTTGCTTGGTCTTGGATTGGATGAGTTCAGCATGAGCGCAACCTCCATTCTGCCAGCTCGTAGTCAGATCACCAAGTTGTCCCGTGCGGATATGCAGGAATTGGCTGCTAAAGCTCTGGATATGCAAACGGCTGAACAAGTTGTTGAATTGGTTCAAAGCATTCAAGCGTAATTTTGCCGGGGTTTCCTCCGGATTTGAGGTTTTTTCTTTTTCCGATAATGAGCTGCATTGATGCAGCGATATTGCCGGTATCCGCGATTCATTGTGGATACCGGCTTTTTTTGTTGCGTAGATGTATAGGAAATAAAGGGGAGTACGAGGGAAAAGTCCTGTAATGTTTAACCAAAAAATGCTCTCACTGGTGTAGTTAACATCAGCAAGAGCATGGACAAGAAACTCACTTAGTTTTAACTGCAAGCACAGTTCAGTACAGGTTTGCGAGCGGCGGTGGTTTCATCCAGACGGGTGACCGGTGTTCCGTAAGGTGCGTTCAGGACTAATTCTGGTGTCTCTTCCGCTTCTTTGGCAATCCGTATCATCGTATCAATGAACCCATCCAGCGTTTCTTTACTTTCGGTTTCTGTCGGCTCGATCATGATGCATTCTTCGACGTTGAGCGGGAAGTACACGGTTGGTGGATGATATCCAAAATCAAGCAGTCGTTTGGCAACGTCAAGTGTGCGTACACCATATTGCTTCAACCCCCGTCCAGACATGACGAATTCATGTTTGCATACACCCGGATACGGAATCTCGTAGTAAGGTGCGAGACGGGCCATCATATAGTTAGCATTGAGTACCGCACATTCAGATACACGGCGCAATCCTTCCGGTCCATAGGTACGAATGTAGGCATAGGCACGTACCAATATACCGAAGTTACCGTAGTAGGCTTTCACTCGGCCAATGGATTGATCGCCTTCACGATCGAATGCATACATACCGTCATCATTTTTAATTACCATTGGCTTAGGCAGGAACGGAATCAGACGGCTCTTCACCCCGACTGGTCCGGCGCCAGGTCCACCACCGCCATGAGGCGTACTCATCGTTTTGTGCAAGTTCAGATGCACCACGTCAAAGCCCATATCACCCGGACGGGCAATGCCCATAATGGCATTGGAGTTCGCGCCATCGTAATACAACAAGCCACCAGCCTGATGTACGATGGATGCAATTTCCTGAATGTCTTTCTCGAACAGACCAAGTGTATTCGGGTTGGTCAGCATCAATGCCGCCGTATCCGAACCGACTGCTGCACGGAGTGCGTCCAGATCGACCAGTCCGTCTGCGCGGGATGGAATCGTCACCGTTTCAAATCCTGCAACAGTAGCACTTGCCGGGTTGGTCCCGTGAGAAGAATCGGGCACGATGACTTTGGTACGTTGTTCCCCACGACCTTCGTGGTAGGCACGAATCATCATAAGTCCAGTCCATTCGCCATGGGCACCAGCGGCTGGTTGCAGGGTCACAGCGTCCATGCCTGTCAGACCTGCAAGGTCGTTTTGCAATGTATATAACAGTTCAAGAGCACCTTGAATGCTGGATTCATGCTGGTACGGATGGATTTTGGCAAAACCGTTATAACGGGCAACATCCTCATTAATCTTTGGATTATATTTCATCGTACAAGAGCCCAGTGGATAGAATCCGTTATCTACGCCGAAGTTGCGGCGGGACAACGCAGTATAGTGTCGAATAACATCTACCTCGAACACTTCCGGCAGTGCCGCTGCTTCCGAACGGAGCATTTCCCGGGGAATCAACGTATCGGCAGCCTGACGAGGAACGTCACATTCTGGCAAGGAATAAGCGACACGTCCCGGGCTGCTGAGTTCAAAAATCAATGATTGTTCCGGAGCAGGAGATAAGGTCTGTGCACTAAATGTTGTATCCGTCTCAGGTTGAACCGAAGTGGAGACAGAGGTGCCTGTTTCCGATTGTCCGTGTACCGATGTTGTCGTTGTCGTCGTCGTTTCCTGAGTCACAGCGATCCCTCCAATGCTCGTGCGAATTCGTCAATTTCTTCCTTACTACGCCGTTCCGTAACAGCAATCAGCATATGTCCGGCAAGCTCTGGATAATCACGTCCAAGTTCGTAACCACCAATGAAGCCCGCATCCAGCAGTTTCAATTGAAGAGCATCCACGTCTGTTCCCTCAGGAAGCTGAATAACAAACTCATTAAATGTTGGTGCATTAAAAGTAAGGCTAACTCCAGGAATCACAGTTAATGTATTCAGGGTGTAATGACTCTTTTGCAGGTTCAGATCCGCGACATCGATCATTCCTTGTTTCCCCATAATGGACATATAGACAGATGCGCTGAGTGCAAGCAAAGCCTGGTTGGAACAGATGTTGGATGTCGCCTTTTCGCGGCGGATGTGCTGTTCACGTGCTTGCAGTGTGAGTACAAAACCACGCTTGCCGTTGCGATCGGTTGTTTGGCCTACAATTCGGCCAGGAATTCGGCGCATATGAGGCTGGGATACGGCGAAATATCCGCATGTTGGGCCGCCGAGTGAAGCGGCGATGCCAAGGGGCTGCGCATCACCTACAACGATGTCGGCACCCAGCTTGCCTGGGGCTTCCAGCAGACCCAGCGATATCGGGTTGGCACTTACAACGAGCAGGCCCTTGTGCGCATGCACGAGGTCGGCAGCCTGCTTCACATTTTCCACAGCACCAAAGAAGTTCGGACTCTGGATCATGACAGCAGCGGTATCGTCCGATATGGCGGCTTGCAGGGCATCCCAATCAGTGACGCCATCCTTATAACCAATCTCGACAATCTCCAGACGGAGTCCGTGCGCATATGCCTGCAATACCTGACGGGCTTCCGGATGAACGGTACGGGATACAATGAGCTGTTTGCGACGAGTTGCCGCTGCGGCCAGATTACCGGCTTCCGCAAAAGCTGTTGCGCCGTCATACATGCTGGCATTGGCTACAGCCATACCGGTTAATTCACAGATGTAGGACTGAAACTCGAAAATGGCCTGTAGTTCACCTTGGCTGATCTCAGGCTGATAAGGTGTGTAGGCGGTGTAGAACTCGGAACGGGAAATGACATGATTGATGACGGAAGGAACATGATGATCGTATATACCTGCGCCGAGGAAGCTGGCGTGTGTTTCGAAATTGGCGTTGACGCCAGCTTGTTTGGACATATGACGTGTCAGCGCATATTCATCAAGTTTGGAGGATACGGGCAGCTCGCCCTGATAACGAATCTCCTGCGGAATGTCCTGAAACAGATCCTCCAGCGTACCCACACCAATGGTTGCGAGCATGGCGTTCTGATCTTGCTCAGTCATGGGAATGTAACGGTGCTTGCTCATGCTTGATCAGCTCCTTGAGTAGGTGTCTTCGACGTACGTGTCCGTTTATGAAAAGGGGTCTTCACGACCTCGGCTTTTAGTTTCTTGCCGCGGATCTCAATCTCAAGCGGGGTTCCCAGCGCAGCGTATTTGCTGTCGATGAGGGCAAGCCCCAGATTACGCTTCAATGTAGGTGATTGTGTGCCTGTTGTCACTTCACCAATCTGTACGCCTTCAGCGTAAATCGGATAGTGGGGGCGAGGAATACCACGCTCCAGCACTTCGATGCCGACCAGTTTGCGGGCAGGACCGTCAGTTTTTTGCTGTAACAAGGCTTCGTGTCCGATAAAAGGTCCGGCATTCAGCTTCACAAACATGCCAACACCAGCTTCGAGCGGAGAGATGGTTGCCGACAATTCCTGTCCATACAGTGGTAACCTTGCTTCAAAGCGCAGTGTATCCCGGGCACCAAGTCCGGTTGGTACGAGTCCGTGACCTTCACCGGCTTGCATTAATCCATTCCAGACCACAGCGGCCTGATCCGCAGGAACATATAGTTCAAAGCCATCTTCACCTGTATAACCGGTACGGGACAACAGTAATTTTACTCCGCATACTTCAGCATCCTGCACAAAACGAAACGGTTCAATCGAGCTTACATCCGTATCTGTAACTTTCCCGATAATGTCTACAGCCAGTGGACCTTGCAAGGCGAGCAGCGCTGTCTGCTCCGAATCATTGGTCATGCTCACGCCAGGGATCAAGTGCTCTTGCAGCCACGCCCAATCCTTGTCGATGTTGGAGGCGTTAACCACAAGCATATAATGCTGATCTTCCAGCTTATACACGAGCAGATCATCCACCACACCGCCATCTGGATAACACATCAGGGTGTACTGGGCTTGATCGGGAACCAGCGTGGTCACATCATTGGTCATCATTTGTTGCAAAAACGCTTCAGCCTGCTCACCCTGTACTGTGAATTCGCCCATATGGGATACATCGAACAGTCCAGCACGCTCGCGTACCGCTTCATGTTCTTTCTGGATTCCGCTAAATTGTACCGGAAGCTCCCAGCCTCCAAAATCAATGCACCGTACGCCTTCATATTGCTGATATAGTGGGAAGAGTGGTGTTCTAAGCAGCAAATCGGACATCAAATCACCTCGTCATGGGCCGTCAGCCGGCCGGATATACAATCGTGGATCAATGAACCAGGGTATTTTTAAATTTCCAGCTAGATAATTTCATCACATAAGTATGGTAAGGCAGCTATGGCAGCGCCGTTCTACATCCTGTTTTTCGTTTTTTGGGAAAAAGGAAAAGGACAGGCCAAAGAATCGGCATGCCAAGTAGCACGCTGTATTCTAAGGCTCTGTCCCTTGTACCTGAGAGTTACCCCGCCGCGGTTGTGCAGCAGGTTTCCCCTTGGGTGATCATAACGCCCGCACAGGGCGAATAGATGCTCTCCAGAGTTGCGTCCCGTAAAAGTCCTTTTGCCTGAGAGATTCACCTCCGCTTATCGGTGGTTTACTCCTTCGGCGTTACCTCATGTACATCCCGAATCGGGTGTCACGGGTAATCTCTCCCTTTACATTCATCCGCGGGTATATCATGGTCCAATAAACACATTTACTCCTCTCATTAAAACGTGAATCCACTACCGATGTCAAGAACGATATCATAGATAACAATTTAAAACCGAATATTTAATCTGTTTTCGTTGTTATTGTTCGTGTATTTATAAAGAGTGCGCTTACTATTCTAATATTCACCAGTATATGAAGAAAGAGTGTAATCCGGTTACAGGATTTAGAGGTGTTTAGTAAATAAATTGTGAGGTATCTTGACATTTGATTCATAAATATCATACGCTATGTTCTGGGAAAAAGGTTAAGGTCAAAGAACGCATGCACTCATTTAATGAAAAGCGAGGCGGATATCGATGAGCGAATTGAAAAGTGATTTCCTGTACAGTGAAGAGCATGAATGGGTGCAAACCGTAGGGGAGGATACTGTACGTATTGGCATTACCGAGTTCGCACAGCATCAGCTGGGTGACATTGTGTTTGTGGAACTGCCTGACCTTGAAACCAATGTAAAAGCAGAAGATAGCATTGGAACGATCGAATCGGTCAAAACGGTTTCGGACTTGTTCTCTCCCGTCACAGGTTCAATTATTGCAGTCAATGATTCGTTGCAGGATTCCCCTGAACTTGTGAACAGCTCTCCTTACGAGGAAGGCTGGATGATTGAGATTCGAGTTGAGGGAGATCTGACAGCAGCATTGTCTACATTGATGAATGCAGACGCGTATCGGAAACATACGGAAGAATAGTTTTAACGAACTTGTACTTATTAACATATATTTTATAACCAAATGAAATGAGTTTCATATTGTTTTGACCTGTGTGAGCCTGATGCTTGCACGGGTTTTTTGTGCTTTCCAAGAATGGTTTTGAATGTGGATTGAAGCAGATTGTGGATGTAAATCACCTGATTGGACCAAGCTATAGGTTAGGAAATGATTCTGGAAATGATAAAAGTCATAGGCAAAAAAAGCCTTGTGTATCAATGGGTTCAGCCATTATGCATCAATTAAAACGATTACATAACCTAATGTTGTCATCATTGTTCATGACGAAAGTACGCTTTCATTTCATTGAACAGGAGAGCATTCTCGCTTAGGATTACAGCAGGGGAGAAATGATACCCCTTTCATAAATCATAATCACTTGATCCAAGGAGGATAATACAATGAGTAATTTGGACCAATCGTCCAATTCCAAAGGTGGACTACGGGTAGGTGTGCAACGTTTTGGCCGATTCCTGAGTGGTATGGTCATGCCGAATATGGGAGCGTTCATTGCCTGGGGATTAATTACAGCCATGTTCATTCCAACAGGCTGGTTCCCTAACGAGACACTAGCACAGCTAGTTGATCCGATGATCAAATATTTGCTGCCACTGTTAATTGGTTACACCGGGGGTACGATGGTGCATGGTCAGCGTGGTGGTGTCGTGGGTGCCATTATGACCATCGGGGTCATCGTGGGTAGTGATATTCCGATGTTCCTCGGTGCCATGATTGCCGGACCACTGGCAGCATGGATCATTAAAAAGTTTGATAAATCCATTGAAGGTAAAGTTAGAGCCGGATTTGAAATGCTGGTTAACAACTTCTCAGCCGGTATTATTGGCGGGATCTTGGGGATTTTTGCGCTACTGGGCATCGGGCCTGCTGTAGAAGCGATTAGCAAAGTATTGTCTGCCGGGGTACAAGGCTTAATGAATCTGGGCTTGTTACCGCTGGTCAACCTAATCATTGAACCAGGTAAAGTATTGTTCCTGAACAATGCAATCAACCACGGGATTCTGACACCGATTGCAACAGATCAAGCAAGAGAATTAGGGCAATCCGTGTTATACATGCTTGAATCGAACCCGGGTCCGGGACTTGGTATCTTGCTTGCTTACTGTTTCTTCGGACGCGGAATGGCCAAATCTTCTGCACCGGGTGCTGTTATCATTCATTTCTTCGGGGGAATTCATGAGATCTACTTCCCTTACATTTTGATGAGACCGATTCTGATTCTTGCCGCAATTGCGGGTGGCGTCGCAGGTACATTAACATTCATGCTCACCGGAGCAGGACTTGTTTCGGCACCATCACCGGGTAGTATTATCGCGTATTTCCTCTTAACACCAAAAGGTGGATACCTGCCGATGCTCGCAGGGGTGCTTGTAGCAGCAGTCGTTTCCTTCCTGGTTGCAGCAGTGTTGCTGAAAACGGGTAAACAAAAAGACGAAGATCTGGAGTCCGCATCCAGTCGGATGAAAGACATGAAGAGTCAAGGAACCGTGCCAAGCGCTGGTATTACGGCTAATCAACGTGAAGCAGACAGAGCCGCAGATATGGCTTCTTCTACAGTGAAAACAGATGTGAAGAAAATTGTCTTCTCCTGTGATGCTGGCATGGGGTCGAGTGCCATGGGCGCTTCCATTCTACGCAAGAAGATGAAGGCAGAGGGGATTGACGTTACGGTGACCAATACGGCTATTAGTGATATCCCACCGGATGCAGATGTGGTGATTACACAACAAGTATTAACCGATCGTGCCCGCTCCGTAGCGCCGAACGCAGAACATATATCCATCGACAACTTCCTAAAAAGCCCGGAATACGATGCGCTCGTTGAACGTCTAAAGTAATTGCACGCATTTGTTTTCCCTGAGCCGGAGGCTGAGATATGAGTATTACCAAAAGACAACGTGAAATCGTGGAGTTTCTGCTGGAGCATCCACATGAAGTCACTGCCGGCGAAATCGCCGTTGAAGTAAAGGTCAGTACCCGAACGGTTCACCGGGAGCTGCAAATGATTGAACAATGGCTTGAACCTTTGGGCATGAGGCTGGAAAAAAAATCAGGAACCGGTATCCGAATCGATGCCAGTTCCGATGATCTGGCTGTATTGCGCCAGCAACTAGAGGGTAAAGAATATGTAGAGTTTACGCCAGAAGAGCGTAAGCTCTTCATGCTTTGCATCCTGCTGGATGAACCGGAGCCTGTAAAGTTACTCGCCTTGGCTTCGGATCTGAAAGTGACCGTATCCACCGTAACCACGGATCTGGACGATCTGGAGTCACGGATCCGTCAGGCGGGACTAAAGCTGGTTCGCAGACGTGGATATGGCGTCAAGATTAATGGAAGTGAGACAATTCATCGCACAGCCATAGCTGCACTTGCTCTCGAATTTTTGGATGAGTCCGACCTGTTCGGAAGACAGCCAGAACAAGGGGGCTCCGTCGTAAACCAAAAACTGCTGGATATGATTGGACACGGTGATGTGCTTACGGTCGAAAATGCGTTATGGCAACCAGACATCGAATGGCTGGAGAACATCCCGGAACGCCAATACATGAAGCTGCTGATTCAATTATCCGTCGCGGTTGTACGTATTCGTAAAGGCTTTGGCATTGGCCGTATGTCTCCACAAGAGAACACGGGAGATGAAGTTGCAGAGCAAGATGAGATGAAGGTTCCACCTTATATGGCTTCCCGCTTGTGTGGTGTGTTATCCACCCAACTGGGACTGACATTCTCCCAAGATGAGCAAGCTTATTTTCACAGACTATTAGTTGAGACAGAGCAGCGGATTCACTCTTCACGGCTGTTGCCAATAGACGACTTGATTTTACTGGACAGGGTACATTCACTGATTGATCAGATGCAGGCGAGAACACATTATGCCTTTCATGAGGATCGGTTGCTTCGTGAAGGTCTGCTTGGTCATATGCAACCTGTCATGGAGCGAATTGAAGGGCAACAGATGATTCGTAATCCGCTACTGCAGCAGATTCGCAAGGATTATGATTCACTCTTCGAAGAGGTCAAACAATCCGTGCATCAAGCTTGGCCAGGTACTGACGTTCCGGATGAGGAAATTGGTTTCCTGGTCATGCACTTTGGCGCTTCCATCGAGAGGTTACGTGCATTGAAACGGGAGATCAGGGCCATCATCGTGTGTACAAGCGGAATCGGATCATCACGCATGCTTTCCAGCCGATTATCCAAGGAGATTCCCGAAATTCGGATCATGGACAGTGTGTCCTGGTATGAAGCTGCCCGGATGCCTACAGATCAATATGATCTGGTCTTATCCACTGTTGATCTGCCGATGGATGAGCATCAGTATTACAAAGTAAGTCCACTGCTTACGGCGGAAGAGAGCGAACGTCTGCGTCATTTTATCCGAACAACAACATTACAACAACAGCATAATAAGCCCCGTGAAATAGAGGTTCAGACGACAAGTCGTTACGCTGACCCTGATGGAATGGAAGCTATTTTAGTTGAAATCGTCCGAATTATTGGAAAGTTTCAGGTGTATCCGCTGGATAACCAAGATATCGGATTCTATAAAACGGTGTATGCGATGTGCAACGTACTCCATGGATCTGGTGTGTTGAAGGAACCGGGGGAGATCGCAAAACGGTTGGAGGCACGTGAAGCAGTGGGGAGTCAGAAGATTCCCGGCACAAGACTTGCGCTGTTTCATACACGCAGTGAGGGGATCTACAGGCCGTCCATTAGCTTGTTTCAACTCACGGAGCCACTCCTTCGTACGCCGGATGATCCGACAGGAGTTACCCATGTTCTTTTGATGCTTGGTCCCAGAGAATTATCCAAGGAAAGCCTGGAGGTTCTCAGTGAGATCAGCGCCCTGTTATTACAGGAAGAAATGATTACATTGCTGGAAAAGGGAATCAGGGATGAACTCATTCATTACCTGTCCCAGGAACTCGTTGGATTTTATCGCAGTAAAACCGAAATTGGAGGTCAACCATTATGAGTATGTTAACAACAGATAAAGTCATCATGAATGCGACGGCTCAGGATAAATACGAAGCGATTCGCATGGCAGGACAGATTCTGAAGGATGCGGGACATATTACCGCTGATTACATTGAGAAGATGATTGAACGTGAAGAGATTGTCTCAACCTATGTAGGGAACGGCCTTGCGATCCCACACGGTACAAAGGAATCCAAAGCTTTCATTTTATCCACAGGTATCTCTGTCATTCAGTATCCTCAAGGTGTTGATTTTGGCGAAGAAAAGGCTTATATGGTCATTGGTATCGCGGCTCAAGGCGGGGAACATATGGAGATCTTGACTAGCATCGCGGTGATCTGTGCTGAGGATGAGAATATGGAGGCTCTGCGTCTGGCGAAAACAGCCGAAGAAGTAATCGCTATTCTGGAAAGTGAAATGGAACTATGAAGGCTCTACACTTTGGCGCAGGTAACATTGGACGTGGGTTCATTGGATTGATTCTCTCCCGTGCAGGGTATGAGGTGATTTTCTCTGACGTGAATCAGGACTTGGTAACCGCTCTTCAAGAACGGGGACAGTACACGGTAGAACTGGCTAACGAGAGCAAGGATCAGGAGACCGTTACAGGTGTAAACGCAATCGATGGGACTCAGCTAGAAACGGTTGCCCAAACTGTGGTGGAAGCGGATCTGATTACAACCGCAGTGGGTGTGGGCGTGTTAAAACATATTGCACCAGGGATTGCGAAGGGACTTGAGAAAAGACTGAATTCCGGTCTTGCTCAAAACCCTCTTCACATTATTGCTTGCGAGAACGCCATTGGAGCCAGTACACAATTGAAAGAGCATGTATATGCTCTGCTCAATGAAGAAGTGCGTTCCCTTGCAGATCAGTACGTTTATTTTCCAGATTCAGCCGTAGACCGGATAGTGCCTATTCAGCATCATGAAGATCCGTTGCATGTACAGGTGGAGCCTTTTTACGAGTGGGTGGTGGATCGTTCCCAGATGGCTCCTGCATTCAAACCGGTTGAGGGCATTGTATATGTCGATGATCTGGAGCCGTATATCGAACGGAAGCTGTTCACTGTTAATACAGGACACTGCGTTGCAGCATATATCGGTAATGTGCACGGGTATGACACGATTCAAAAGGCTATTGCCGACGAGAAGGTGAAATCGATTGTCTACGGTGCTTTGCAGGAAACTGGAAAAGTTCTGGTGAAGCGTTTTGCATTCAACCCGGAAGAACATGAGCAGTATATTGTCAAAATATTGGGACGGTTTGTCAACCCGTATCTCACCGATGAGGTTACTCGTGTTGGTCGTTCCCCGCTGCGCAAGTTGTCCCCAAATGATCGTCTGGTTCGCCCGGCCCTTCAGGCATATGCGGATGGAACTGATACGACTTATCTGGCTATGGGTATAGCAGCAGCCTGCAAGTTCGATGTCTCCGATGATCCGGAAGCAGTTGAACTACAGGACATGATCCGCGAGAAGGGGATTACAGCTGCGCTCCACCATTATACGTCCATGGATGAGCATCATCCGGTGCTTGAACAGGCTGTTGCCCAGTATAACCAAATGTAAGAACAGTGGTAGCAAGCTAACAGTATTGATGAGGCATAATGAAGAAGAGCCATACAGTTATTAACTGTGTGGCTCTTCTTTTGGTTGGCGTTTATCGGCATAGTCGTCCAAACAGCGTTGACATATGCAGGATTTTCGGCGCTGCTCTGGCGGAATGCGGTCAAACACACCCTCGGGGAAAGTAGCCCGGTTACACCAGCATTCCGAATGAGGATGTCCTGCGGCATAGGAACAGCGATTAGCTTCCCCGCATAACGGGCAGACAAGAACATCGATATGGATGTGCTCTTGATCGTCTTGTTCTGCAGACATACAGTTCTTCCCTCCCTGTGGAATAGCTACGAGCTGAAGTTAAACATACTGGTCCCAGTATAACAGAAATGTGCTTGTGATTATGGATTTCACTGTGTATATATGACTTCCAGTTCACTACATCTGTTTCTCCCATCGGCTATTCTTCAGGCGGTAATTCGATCTGTAGGCCTTCCACATGTTTGCGTCCCATCAACTTACGTTTCTTTCGATTTTCCTTTGTTTCTAGCACAATGTCCAAGTCATAATCGTCACCCGGATAAAGCTCATCGGCAGATATATGCAGGGTCAGGCGTTTCTTATGGATTTTTACTTTGCGTCCACGTAACATGACCCCGATATTTCCACGGCTATCCTCGACATCACAGACGATGCCCGACTGATTAAGATAGGCCGCATATACCCGATCTCCTTTGCGAAAAGTTTTGGAAGGAGCAGGAGAATCCGACTCTCTGGTTGTTGTCTTTTTGTGGAGAGCGATTGAATCCTTTGAATGCTTCGACTGGTTCTTCCTGGATAACTCTGTTGGGCCGTCTGCTTCTGCAACGGAACGATCAGGCGTCAGGGCCGGATTTTCCAAAGGAGGTGACGTGAACACGAATGTACGATCTCTCGAAATACTTTGATCTGACAGGGACTTGGATCGCTCGATAATTCGCTGTGGCATGCCCAGCTTTAATGCGATGGAATAAGCATAGCTCTCACCAGCTTCTCCGATACGCAATCGATACAGCGGCTGGAGAGAAACGGTGTCAAATTCCATCCGGGCATTTTCGAATCCTGGCGTGGCAGCAGCAAAATGTTTGATTTCACCAAAATGTGTTGTCGCTACAACGGTTGCTCCACGGCTGTGCAGTTCCTCCAGCATGGCGATGGACAGTCCAACGCCTTCACCGGGATCTGTGCCCGAAGCCATCTCATCAATGAGCACCAGAGTTGATGTATTGGCCTGTTCCAGTATGCCAATCATATTGCGAATATGTGCGGAAAATGTACTTAGCGCTTGTTCCAAACTCTGCCCGTCACCAATATCAACCGCTACCTCGTTATAAACAGCCATCTCGCCACCCTCCTCCACCGGAATAAGCAAACCGGATTGCATCATCAAGGTTAACAAACCAAGTGTTTTGAGTGCGACCGTTTTACCCCCGGTATTCGGGCCAGTAATAATGAGCGACGAGTACGTTTTGCCAATGGCAAAATCAAGGGGAACCATGGAAGAACCCATGAACGGATGACGTGCACGTTGAAGGTTAATGTGGCCCTGAGTATTGACTCGAACGGTACGTCCATCCATGGTGGCCGCATATTTGGCTTTGGCAAACAGGAAGTCCAGTACACCTACCGTTTCGGTGTTGAGGGCGATTTCACGGTTATACGATTCGGCCAGGGAGGTTAAATCACCGAGAATTCTCATCTCCTCTCGGGACTCCTCCGCTTGTAGAGCGGCCAATTCCATCTGTAAACTTACTAATTCAACAGGTTCGATATATACGGTTTGCCCGCTTCCGGATTCATCCAGTACACTGCCTTTCACCTGTTTACGGAACTCTTTCTTAATGGGCAGAACCGTTCTTCCTCCCCGTTGGCTGATGACATGTTCCTGCATAATGGAGCGATGTTTACTCACTAGAGAATCAAGTTTTCGTTTCATGCGTTCCGCATTCACCGTTATTTTTTTACGAATTTGAATCAGTTCCTTGCTCGCCTGATCCTGAATGCTTCCACTATGGATGCAGCGCTCAATCTCACTCAGCAAAGGTTCGATCAGAATCATGGATGCTGCATAACGACTGACGGTGGGAGCGGCCCCGGATTTACCCTCCATGTATTTCATGAGTTGTGCACAGCTCCGCAGGAACTGAGCTAGATGACTGAAGTCGCGCTCACTGAATAGATAACCCGTGCCAAGCAGATCCATAATGGTTTCCATTCCGTCGAGTGAAGGGAGGGGGATACTGGCCCCGAAGCGAATCAACGCAGCTGCTTCTGCTGTTTCTTCCAGGCGAATCTGAATCAGGTGAGCATCTGCCATCGGTTTTAGTTCTCTGGCATAACGTTTGCCCAGATAAGACAGGGCGCAGTCTGCAACGTTTTTTTGAATTTGTGGATAGCCCAAACTGTTTAATGTGTTCTCATTCATGCGTAATCTCTCCTTGAATTTGAATTGGGATTTCAGTTGACGCGCTGAAACATATTCCTGGAAAACGCAAAAAGGGCGGAGAATGAACAAACGTCATTCTCCGCCCTAAACGTATGGGAAAGCAAAGTCCACTACAGGTCTATATTAAAAAATCCGCGCTGAACATAGCGCGGAAATAGACCCGGACAATTACAATCCCGGAGGCGATTTATGATATCCGCTGTTCTTAACTAAGTACAGGGATCTGGCGCATCATGAAATACACGTATGCCATATGGGCACAAGCGCAATGAAAGGCCAAACTCCTGAATATGAAACTTGGTTAGTTAAGAACATTCACCGACATTAAAAATCTCTCCTTTGATTGAGGAATATGCAACCAATATAAACTGGAAATTGGTTTGAAGTCAACCTTTAGAATAAATGAGTGGACTTGAATAAGAATGGGTTTTAAAATAACAATAGTAAATTAATCCAATGAAAGCGATTTATTTTAATAAACATACGTATAAAGGAGGATGCTCTTCTTGCCTAAGTATTTACTGCGTTTGCTCTGTTTTACCCTGATCCTCGGAGCCCTTCCGGTCATTGTTATTGGTTCGGTCTCGTATACGATTGCATCACGTGACATTGAACAGAAAGTGCGTGAGAGCAATCTTCAGATATTGCATCAGACCCAAATGAGGGTAGAACAAGTTCTGCGCAGCCTGCAATTATCATCCATCCAGTATGTTAATTCTCCCTTGGTACTACAGGCGATGAAGAAACCACTAGACAGCAGCGAGTTTCAGGAGATTCGTGATCTGACATCCGGTTTTAACAACTTGCAAGCGGTTACGAACATTGACCAAGCCTATCTGGTTAATCTGGATGAAGATTGGGTCGTGTCGATGCGTTCTTTTGGCAAATTGGATGATTTCAGCATTCGAGACCGAATTGGCTCCTACCTAAGTTATACCAACAGCCTGTTCTGGGTCACTCAGAATGCCAGTTCAGCCAAAGAAAGTGTACCTGTGTCAGCAGGTATGGGTGAACTAACACCCGAACAGGCACCTGCCCTTATATCATCGGATAATGTGGTCAGTATGGTATTCAAAATCCCGATGATACCAACCAATGTGAAACCAAAGGGATTTCTTGTGATTGATATCGCCGATACGGAACTGAGCACCTACTTGAGCCGAAATACGAATTCTGGAGATATGTACGTTCTGGATCGGGAGCAGAAGTATTTTCTGAACGACATGCAGCAAGGCGGGAAATATGACGCGCTGAATAAGGAAATTCACGAAATGGTACAAACGACGGGGCAGCCAGAGGGTTTCTTCAGTGCGGAGGTGGAAGGTAATCAAGTGGCGGTTAGTTACAGGCAATCTCCGCTCAATGGCTGGTTATACGTGTCCGTTGTATCTCTTGGACAGATTACGGCCCAGTCGCAGAAAATTGCATTGGTTACCGGTATCGCTACACTTGTCATGTTATGTGTAACGGGATTGTTCGCCATATACGGCAGTCGGCGGATGTACTCACCGATCTCCAGACTGCTGCAATTTACGAAGGGATTGGATTCCCCAGTTGCTCCGTCAGGACGCCGACAGGATGAATTTATCTATATTGAGGAGCAATTGTCAACCTTGTTCAGCTCGGAGAAAACGATGCGTGAGCAGATGAAGGGGCAGCATGTGCACCTCCAGGAGTTTTTTATGACCAAATTGCTGACAGGCAAAATCTCGGAAGAAGATTTCAGATATCAGGGAGAATTGTACGATTTCCCGACAGGGTGGGCAAGTCTTGGCGTACTCATGCTCCAGATCGATACCTTGGAAGGGACCCGATATGAGGAACAGGATCGCGATCTGCTGCTGTTTGCTGTCAACAATATGGTAGGTGAGCTACTCCCTTCGGCAGTTCGGTTCACCCCGGTCATGCTGGATGATGCTCAGGTCACCGTTCTTGCCTCCGAACTCACGGATGAGGTGAAGCTGAAGGAATGGATGCATACTCAGGCAGACTGGATTCGTGAACGTGTCGTGACTTATCTGAATCTGCCCGTAAGTATCGGCATCAGTCGTTCTTACACTTGTATCGGAGATACGCCAAGAGCGGTTCAGGAGAGCCGCGAGGCTCTGCAAGGCCGGGTAAGTCTGGGTAGCCGTATTATTTTGCATTACGAGGATATTCAGCCACGTGGTCAGATGGAGGCCGCATTGTATACCCAACTACGCATGATTGAGGATCAGCTCGCTTCTGCGCTCAAGCAAGGAGATGAAGAAAAGACTGACGCCTATTTTAAGCAATATTTGGGATTACTTGCAGACAAAAAGCTTCATTTCAGTGAATACCCCGTCATTATGGTTCAGTTATTGTCTCGTGTATATCAGCTTGTGCAGGAGCAAGGTGGGGATGTAGCCGAAGTACTGGGTGAAAAAGCATCCATGTCACATTTGCTGAAGTTGTCCACATTGGACGAAATGACCAATTGGTTCCGCAAGCGGCTGTTCCTGCCCGTCATTCGTTTCTGGCGAGAGCAGGAAGAATCCCAATACATGAATATTGCGAGACGTATGATTCGTTTGATCGAGGAACGTTATGATCGTGAATTGTCGCTGGAAGCCTGTGCCGCTGAGCTTAATTTTCACCCTGTCTACCTTAGTCGGGTATTCAAGAAGGAAGCTGGAGTCAATTTTACGGAATATCTCGCAGAGTATCGTATGGAAAAAGCAAAGACATGGCTGCAAACAACAAATCTTAAAATATCGGAGATTGCCGAGAAATTAAACTATACCAACCCAACCGCTTTTATCCGTACGTTTCGCAAAATCACAGGAACAACCCCCGGCAAGTACCGGGAGCAGCAGCGATAAAACAAACCTGCTCTGCCCGCCATGGCAGGCAGGTTTTTTTATGTTCGGCTGAAGGAAGAAGACCACTTTCCTCCATGAAGTTAAGACAGGAATATGGAGGTTGAAAGCAGTTCATTATGCCTTTAGATTCTGTGAGGGAAATGAGCTAAACCCTTGCTACATAAGGAAAAATAAAAGGCTAAAACGAGACGATAGCCAGTCATTCGTTTATCCTCCACAATGAAGACATGAATTCAGGAAGTGATATTTTGTAATCGTTTCCAATGTGGGGAGGAAGACAATATGAAAGCCGAAACGGCGGCTCGAACACGGCCCGCTACCCGCAGTGACAAAAACCTGCTGTGGAGGGACATTATCAAAAACCGGTGGCTGTATATCATGTTAATACCGGGTGTGCTTTACTTTGTTATTTTCAAATACATACCCATGTATGGCATCACGATGGCTTTTCAGGATTACACCCCTTACAAGGGTATCTTGGGGAGTGAATGGGTAGGCTTCAAACATTTCCAGCGTTTCTTCGGAGAACCGCAGTTCTGGACATTATTTCGGAATACGTTTTTACTAGCCATTTATAACATTGTGTTCTTTTTCCCACTGCCGATTGTACTGGCACTCATGATGAATGAAGTTCGCCGTGAACGTTTCAAACGATTTGTACAAACTCTTGTTTATGTTCCACACTTTGTTTCCTGGGTTGTTGTTGTTGGTGTGTTCTACATGTTGTTCACAACCGAGGGTGGTGCGATTAATGAATTGCTCTATAACCTGACAGGACAAAAAGTGGCATTCCTGCTTGAACCTGGTTGGTTCCGAACGATGATTGTCGGACAATCCATCTGGAAAGAAGTTGGTTGGGGCACAATTATCTTCCTGGCGGCACTTTCCGGTGTGGATACACAGCTCTATGAAGCTGCACGGATTGATGGTGCCAATCGCTGGCGCCAAACATGGCACATTACGCTGCCGGCCATTCGCAGTACAATCGTCATTTTGCTCATTCTGCGTCTGGGCAATTTCCTGGATACAGGCTTTGAACAGATCTTCCTGATGCTGACTCCGACGAACCGGGATGTGGGCGAGGTGTTTGATACCTACGTGTACACGAAGGGTCTTACACAGGCACAGTACAGTTATAGTGCTGCTGTCGGGTTGTTCAAATCGGTTGTCGGGCTGGCGCTTGTCCTTGGTGCCAATACGATGGCCAAAAAATTCGGGGAGGAAGGCGTCTACTAACCCTAGGGTGCAGACGTTCTTCACCAGACAGGAGTGAACATTAAGATGCAACAGGATAAAACGTGGGGCAACCGGATCTTTGATATTCTCAATCATGGCTTGCTGCTGTTGATTGGAATCGTGACGGTCATCCCGTTCATTTATATTTTGGCCGTCTCGTTTACCAGTCCGCATGAAGTGGCTAAGGGAGGATTTATTCTTTTTCCCAAAGAGTTCTCTCTGGCTGCGTACCGTTACATTTTCTCTACAGATACCTTGATTCGCAGTCTGGGCGTATCGATCTATATTACGGTGATTGGTACCTTCATTAACCTGCTGTTTACGTCACTTATGGCTTATCCGCTCTCCAGAAGATATTTGCGTGGACGCCAGCCCATTTTGCTCGGTGTATTGTTCACGATGCTCTTCAGTGGCGGGATGATTCCAACCTATTTTGTCGTAAAATCCTTGCACCTGACGGATACGTTGTGGTCACTGATGTTACCTACCGCTATTAGTGCATTTAACTTGATTGTACTCAAAAACTTCTTCCAAGCCATTCCTGATGAACTGGAGGATGCAGCCAAAATTGATGGATGTAACGATGTCAGCGTATTGTTCCGGATTGTCCTGCCGTTGTCCATGCCAGCCATGGCGACATTTTCACTCTTTTACGCGGTGGCCCACTGGAACAGTTTCTTCAGCGCTGTTATCTATATCAACGATAGTGAGAAGTGGCCTGTCCAAGTCTGGCTACGTGAGATTGTCATTCTGGCACAGAGCCGAATCGGTGACACGAGTATTGAAGAGACCGAGATCCAGCCGCTTACCATTCGCATGGCCGTTATCGTGTTCTCCACGATCCCGATTATGCTGGTGTACCCATTCCTGCAAAAGCATTTTGCCAAAGGAGTGATGCTGGGTTCGGTGAAAGGTTGAGTCGGCACATGGTTCGAAGTCAGTTCAGTATGACTGCATAAAAAAAGGGAGGTTTTCATGTTATGAAAGCAACAAAAAAGAAAGCCGTAGCTGTCTTGAGCACACTGGCACTAGTGACAGGTTTGCTGGCAGGATGCGGATCAGATGAGGGTCAGGCTGCCGAGGGCGGCGTACAAAATGTGTCCATAGCCATTGCACAGGTGGGTGATGTACCAAGCAAAGGCAATGAAGTTCAGCAAAAGATTGAAGCGTATACCAATACCAAACTGGATATCCAGTGGATTCCGGCTTCGGCCTACAATGACAAAATTAACGTAATGATCGCTTCAAGTGATATGCCGAAAATTGTGAAGGTGCAATATAATCCAACGGTGACCAGTGCAATGCGTAATGACGTGTTCTGGGAAGTGGGGCCTTTGCTGAAAGATTACAAAAATCTGTCGGCACAGAACGAGCGTTTCTTTGACAACATCAAGGTAGAGGGCAAAATCTATGGTGTTCCCGTATTCTCGGATATTGCGCGGGCTACAGTGATCTATCGCAAGGACTGGTTCGAGAAGCTGAATCTGAAGGTGCCAACGACACCGGATGAATGGTATGAAACGATTAAAACGCTGGCTACCTCCGATCCGGATGGAGATGGTCAGGATAATACATTTGGACTGATGCTTTTCAAAAAATACAATGAGGACCAATATTCCTTCACGACTCGCCTTGGCGTAAGCTTTGGTGCACCTAACAAATGGAAAGTCGAGGATGATGGCAGCTTCACGCCGGAATTCATGACACCGGAATATATGCAGGTGTTGGATCTGCTGAAACGTTTGTACGATGAGAAACTGCTGAACCAGGACTTTGCCGTATTCGACTCTACAGAAGCGGAGAAAAAGTATGATTCCGGTGTTGTCGGTATTCGTGTTGGTGTTGCTCAGAACGGAAAAAGTCAGCAAGAGCGTCTGTCCAAAAACAATCCGGATGGTGTGGTAGACATCGCTGGTTTGCTTGGACCGAACGGAGATCGTGTTGCAGGACAGACGGGTAACTCCGGAATTCTGGCATTCCCTAAATCAACGGTGAAATCGGAAGAAGAACTCAAGGATTTGCTCTCCTTCCTCGATAAATTGATGGACCCTGAGATGGCTACCCTGTTGATGCGTGGTATGGAAGACAAACATCACACCAAAGTGGGCGAAGATCAGGTGGAGATGAGTGACTTCGATGCATTCCAGCGTGAAGTGAAACCTTACCGTGACAACCTTCCTTATGTGGAAGGATATAACGTACCGAAATTGAAGGATACCGAACTGGGTGAAAAAGGTACGACACTTGCCAAGGAACTGGCGGAGCACGCTGTGCCAAACCCTGCGCTGACGTTATATTCTCCAACGTATGGTGACCGTGGGGCGGATCTGGATCAGGTGATTGCCGATGCGCAAACCAAATACATCATGGGCAAGATCGATCAAAGCGGCTGGGAAAAGGAAATCGAGAATTGGGGCAATGCTGGTGGAAACAAGATTCGTGAGGAATATGCCGAAGATTACAAAAAACAGGCTCAATAAGAGCCGGAAGCGGAGGCTTGATCATGAAGGAAACATTACAATTCACATCGGTGCGCATGGCACAGCAATTCATGGAAAGTTATCGCAACCATGAGCTGTACGCCACTTGGCATTACGAGAACGGCTGCTTCCTGAAAGCACTGGAGGAGCTGTATACACACACGGGGGAGCAGAAGTATTTTGACTACATCCGTGAGCTGATGGATCATTTCGTTCAGGAAGATGGCTCCATTCGCTCCTATGCGATCGAGGAATATAATCTGGATCAGATCAATCAGGGGAAATCACTGTTCCTGTTGCACGAGAAAACGGGAGAAGAAAAGTACCGCAAAGCTGCGGAGTTGCTTATGACTCAGCTTAAGGGACAGCCACATACGAGTGAAGGCGGGTTCTGGCACAAAAAGATTTACCCTTTCCAGATGTGGCTGGATGGATTGTACATGGCTACTCCGTATCTAACCCAGTATGGCGCAGTGACGGGTGAAGAGAAGTGGTTTGACAAGGCGGCTCTGCAGCTCTTGCTGGTGGAGCAACGTACACGTGATCCGCGTAGTGGTCTCTTGTACCATGCCTGGGATGAGAGCAAAGAGCAGCGCTGGAGTTCGGGTGAGACGGGATGTTCACCACATGTCTGGAGTCGGGCGATGGGCTGGTATGTGATAGCGGTTGTGGATACCTTGGATTATCTGCCGGTAGATCATCCGCAGCGCGGGCAGATTGTGGGTATCTTCGAACGGATAGCAAACGCACTAGTGCATGTGCAGGATCAGCAGACCGGACTATGGCCACATTTGTTGGATCAACCGGGACGTGAACGGAACTATCTTGAGGCTTCCGGGACCTCGATGTTTGTCTATGCATTGGCCAAAGGTGTGCGTAAAGGATATCTAAGTGGCAAGTTCAAAACGATTGCGGAAAAAGGATATCAGGGTCTGCTGCAGCATCTGCTGCAAACGGACCGTGAAGGCGTACTGTCCCTGACGCAGTGTAACGGCGGAGCCGGTCTTGGAGGAAGCCCGTATCGCGACGGGTCCTATGAGTATTATGTGACCGAGTCCATTCGGATCAATGATCCGAAGTCGGTCGCTCCGTTCATTTTGGCAGGAGTGGAGATTGAACTTTACAAGTCCAACTAACATGTACATGAGAACGTAGAGGACAGAAATAACTTGAGGAAGCGAAGCGTTCGCCTAAAAGCTTTCTGAAAGAAAGCTGCATCGGAAGCATAGGCTTATCCCCGGATTTTCCCCTTGTTTAGAAGGGAATCAAAAAAATCTGGGGATAACAGCGATCTGAAGGTTGTTCTGTCATCGGAGTGGTCTGTGTACATAACCTTATCCAAAAGGAGAGATGGTTCATGAGTCCAAAAAGTCCAATGTCCCGTTTAGGCGGAATCGTTGTAATTGGTGCAATGTCCGCTGGATTGCTTGCAGGTTGCGGGGGAGAAAAAGCACCTGCTGCAGGGGAAGGTAAACTTCCCATTTCCATCTCTTTAATGCAGGTAGGAGACATACCGGCCAAGGAGAACGGGATTGAAAAGAAGATTGAGGAATATACAAATACGGATGTCAATGTACAGTGGATTCCGCAGTCTGCTTTTGATGATAAGGTGAATGTTATGGTTGCTTCAGGCGAGATGCCGACCATTATGCGAGTGAATTATGTGCCGACCACATTTAATGCCGCCAAAACGGGACTGTTCTGGGAACTGGGGCCTTACTTGAAGGATTATAAAAACCTGTCTGCCCAATCCGAAGCTTATTTTAACAATATCAAAATTGAAGGCAAGGTCTACGGTATTCCGAACTTCCGGGATATTGGACGGACTGCGATCGTATATCGCAAGGACTGGTTTGATACATTAAAGCTGGATATACCCAAAACGCTGGATGATTGGTATGAAGTGATGCGCTCCATTCGTAAGGACGACCCTGACGGGAATGGTAAAGAGGATACGTATGGTGCGCTGCTGTTCAAAAAATATAATGAAGGTGTCTCTTCGCCACTGACGCGGATCGCTGTAAGTATTGGTGGTGTCAACAAATGGGGTGTGGATGATGCTGGGAAATTGACCCCGGAGTTCTTGACCACCGAATATGTGGATACGATGAAACTCTTCAAGCAACTGTTCAGCGAGGGACTGATTAACAGTGATTTTCCAGCTCTTGATCCTTCCGATGCGGACAAGAAAATGGATTCCGGCCTGGTTGGCATGAAGCTTAACGGTGTGGCCCAAAACGGAAAGTCCTCTCAGCAGCGACTTACACCTAATGCTCCGGATGGGGAGATTGACGTGGCTCCTTTCCAGGGAACCGATGGTATTCGTATCGCCGGGGAGCCAGGAAACTACGGAATGCTGGTCATCCCGAAGGCATCCGTTACGGATGAGGAGCAATTGAAGCAGGTTCTTACGTTCCTGGACCAGTTGATGGATGAGGAATTGAGTACGTTGCAGCTCCGTGGATTGCTCGATGTGCACTACAGCAAGACTGCGGATGGGAAAACCGAACTTAAAGATTTTGACGCTTATCAGCGTGAAGTGAAGCCATATCGGGATAATTTGTTAAGCATTGAAGGTTATAACGTGCCTGAACTGGTTGATGTTCCGATTGGTATGAAAGGTACAAAGATGGCGCGTGAGAATGAGCAGTACGCCATTGCCAATCCGGCACTCACCTTGTCTTCGGCGATCTATACCGAGCGTGGTCAGGAGCTGGATCAGATGATCTGGGATGCGCAGACCAAGTACATTATGGGCAAAATCGATGATGCAGGTTGGGAGCAGGAAATCGCAAGCTGGAGAAAAGCCGGTGGTGATCAATTGATTACGGAACTCGAAGCATCCTATAAGGAATTAAACGGGAAATAAAGCTGGCTGACATAAAAAAAGGGTTGATCAAATGGAATGATATGGTTTATTCTATGAATGAGTTCATTTTTCCAATATTATAAGAAAGACCACACCCTTAAAGCATAAGGCTATGAATCTGCGGATTCATGGCCTTTTTTTGTGTTTTAGGCGAATGAAGTGGGTCTATGGAAGGAGGGGCGCACGCCTTGAAGTGATGGGGATGGACGAAAAATAATACCAATAGCCTAGTACAACATGGTAGAATATTGATTATTATGGCAAATTTAGGTTTTGGTTATGAAGAGAAGTGACTAGGTTGACCAAGTAAAGCATCCCCATACTAAGGTACATAGGAGCGTGAGTAGATTGAAGAAGCAGATCAGAGGACACGAGAAGAAGAAAAAACGGAACGTGTGGATCGTCGGATTATTAACGACAGCTGTATTGGCAGGAACAGTATTACCGATGGGCCCAGTACATTTTACTTCAACAGCGAATGCAGCATCGGGGACAAGTGACACGGCCCTTAGCAAGTTCAAGGATATCAAGGGCCATTGGGCTCAAGCGACTATTGCCAAAGCTTATGAAAAAAATCTGATCTCTGGTTATCAGGACGGAACGTTCCGTCCCAATGGCAAAATCACACGTGGGGAATATGCAACCATACTTGCCCGTGCGACTGGATTAGAGAAGGTAGAGGGGAAAAATCCGTTTTCCGATCTCAAGGGACATTGGTCTGAAGCAGCGGTTAGCCAGCTTGTGGGACAAGGATTCATTAACGCTGGTGATTATGCCAAAGGGTTCAATCCGAATGCAGAACTGACGCGTTACGAGATGATGAAATGGATTGCCAATGGACTGATCAAGTCCGGAACCAGCTTCCAGGATGCTTTTAACGATACGAAAAACACACTGCTTCCCACACCGGAAGTGAACCGCGGCACCATTCGTGCCGAACAGATTCCGTATCTTGCCCTTGTCCGTGGGACGGGCATTGTCGGTGGATTCCAGGATGGCACATTGAGACCAGCGGATTCCACCACTCGTGCAGAAGTATCGGCCATTTTGCTGCGTTATATGGACGTGGAGGGCACGGATGCCGGGAAGTATAGTGACCTGAATGAGATGAGAGAGGTCGGCACGACAGGTACGAATTTAACGACAATTAGTAATTATAGGTATAGTAATAACTCCGCTAAAGTAAGTGATTTAGCAAGAGAAGAAATTAAATTATCCAATAATTCCGGTGTAGTTACACTGCATAGATATATTGTTGTAGATGTTACTCAAGGTAAAGCAAAAGGTCTCTATGCAACATTATTCATTGGTCCAGAGACACATCTTTTCAAAGGCAACTATATGGCTTTTGCAGATATATCTTTTACATCCAAAATTGAGAGATCCGATCCAATTACTTTTAATGGAGGGTTATATAGTGGTTTTTTGCAATTTAATCGTTTGGATCTTAAGCAAGCATTCAAGAATGGACTAGTGACTATCCCTGAGAGATCGAGTGATTTGATTAAGAAAGATATAAAGAAGAGATTTTGGGTGACATCTGTTTTAGAAGGTAAAAATGGAGCATATTCCTTTAATCAAAAAAGTGGAAATATACTAAAAATTCAGAATATGTAAGTCAAACTTAATGGTGGTGGAATATTTTTGTGTGCTCATGTTGAGAAGAAATCCTTAATTTTTATCTCAATTTTTCTTATTACTATACTATGTTTGAATTTAACATCCTCAATAGAAGCTGCAAGTTCAGATCCATATGGACCTAAGAAACAAAAAATATCTAATACGGTACAGTCTGAAAAAAGGATAGCAAATCCAGGTGTTTACTGGTATCAACTTGATGATGGTAATTTCAAAGCAGATCACACTACTGGACCAACTTTTTCGAATAACCTCAATCCTAATTCATGTTCTATTCCATATCCAGATGAGAAGGAAATTCCTAATGAGGTCGATTTTTCTGAATGGCCCGCAATATCTTGGCCAGATTTTCAATCACAGACTGTTACACAGAGAATGCTAGATAAAATTCGTATTAAAAGCGTAGATTACCAATCAACTACACTACAGTCGTCTTATACTGGTTTGGGGAACACGATTATAAGAGAAGGAAATACAATCGTAAAAATTATTACCAAAACAGGAGGCTCACACACAGTTACTAATCGAAGGGACTATGAAAATGGTGGTAAAACAATTCGAAACTGTGTGAAGCAAATCGTTGCATACCATACGCCCATGGATATCATCTGGGAAGGTGATCTGGTTGAAGAGAAGGAGATCGATGTAACTCCGAATAAAACCCTTACCCTAGGTCAAACTCAGCAGATGGTAGCCAAGGTGAAGACAAAGGGCTATGGTGCGACAGCCTTTGGTGAGGGCATCGACGTATCCCGCAGGGAAACGGAGATCAAATGGTTTTCTTCTGACGAGACAATTGCGAGTATAGAGTTGAAAACAGGGATGTTAACGGCCGAAAGTCCGGGCACGGTCACTGTGCGTGCAATCTGGAACAATGGTACATATCTAATCTCGGATACTGCCACCATAACTGTCACGTCTGAGCCAGGACTCGTTGTGAATTTGCCGAACGCTTGTAAAGCCAATACGACACCTCTACAGGCAGAAGCCGTTCTAACCAAACCGGATCGCTCTGTTCATAAACTGACGGCTCATCCCAAATTGACGTGGCAGAGCTCGAATCCGGCTGTGGCAACGATCGGTGCTGATGGCAAAATCACGACAAAAGGGATCGTGGGTAGCACGACCATAAAAGCTCATTTTCTTGATTCTGCTCAGCAACTGAATGAACAAGGGACTCAGGTGCTTGAGGTGAAGGACTGCACAGATAATGGAGAAGGTGGTAATGATGGTGATCCGGGGGGCGACCCTGTGAACGCTTGCCCTATGACCATCAGCCCACCGAGTAGAGGCACGGTTATTGAAGCATCGGTTATGGACCCGTCTGTTGGAGGTGTGTTGAAGGCAGATGATCGGGGATCTGAGAAGTTTGATGTTACCCGTGGTATTCCAACTTCGGAAGATCTTTATGCCAATGTTTTGGCCAAGGAATATCTGTTTCAGCACCGTTGGGTTAACATGACAGGAACGGTGACTTACACCGTTAAAGTGAAAAGGGTGTATCATAAAACCTGGACGATCCCGGGAAGAGCGTCTAGTGGTGAGGGGGATCCAGGAACACCTCCTGAGCCCAAAGAACTTGATGTGCCCGGGGATAAAACCATGCAAGTAACACGGACATATAGCTATTGGCAGATCGATAACCTGGAGGTTTACAAGTTAAATGAAGCTAAGGTATTTAACTATGCGCTAGGCGGTTATGGTGACACCGTGACCCTGACGCCCAATGCATATACACTACCGACTTTGCAATCGGCTATGGATCCTGCGGTTACCACGCATGTAAAACCTGCGTCATGCCGAGAGATTGATCTTGGCACCGAAGGGGTTCCGGGTGGTTCGGTTGAACCGCCTACGCCAGATGAAACATCATTGTTTCAATCCAAAGCTGAAGCGGAGGTTAGAGAGAATACCGTCAATAATGATAAAGTAACCTTTAATGGAGCGACGATTATGGATCCTGCCCCGGTGGAGAAAACAACTCCAAGACCTGGGACAATCCCGCAGCCTGGCATGATCGGAGACGATGTTCTGTACCAGAACCGGCTTACGATTAAGAACACATTGATGAACAAAGCTAACCAGCCAACCACGGGTGAGATTACGTATGGACTGCTCCCTGGCAATGTTAACGGAGGTCAGGATCAGAAGTTCCCCATTCTGGGAATTAACACGGTGACAGTACATACTCCAGTTGTGAACTATGCCTGGGTGTCTGATGATCAGCCTCATAATCAGAAGACTACGCCTGATCCGACCAGAGCTGCACTTATTTTAGAGCGTCCATTCATTGTGCGAATACCGACCTCAGGTCAACATTTGGATGTAGCGAGTTACCCAGGTTATGGAAACCATGATTATGCGAAATATTTCCGGATCAAACAGGTTCGTTTCCCATTCGATGTCTATAACGGTGCCAGAAGTCAGTTTATTCCGGCTATGACATGGGTGGATATTCCGGTAAATCAGTTGGACACTCCTTTTTATCTTCCTGTATGGGTAGATGAAGGGAATTATCAGGTCGAGTTTCGAAATATCGCCGAAAATACACCTGCAAACTTCACAGAACAACAGGATGCCAATACGAATCTGACTCATCATGTCGCAGCAGATACCGTTGCTGTAGAAGTTATCGGACGATTATATGATTTTCATATCACCGATATTTCAGACTACAACTGGGAGAATGTGTTCCGTAAGCGGATGGGCAGCCCCGAACCAACGGGTGTAAGCTACTGGACCGGAGAAAACAGTATAGACGGAGATCCCCGAGGTAATTTGGCTCCCTATGTCCTGCCAGTTCGTCCTGGCAGTCATCCGGTACAGGGGTTCCGAAATGCTGCAGTGAAGACGGGTTACCATTTCAAGTTTGATCTGAAAACCAAGGGTAATATGTTTGGGAAACAGGATGGTATCCGAATCACGCCGACGTTCTCTTTTGTGAGTAAAGATGGCACCACCCGGCAAGGAGTGGATTTATACTACCATCGAGGACAGGAACGACTCATTCGTATTGGATCGGCACAAGATTTAGAAAAACGCTTTGTTGTCCTGAACTCACGTTTGCGAAATGTCCCCGGTTCGGAGTTAGGTGATACAGCGCGTTATCAGTATACCTATGAACTGTCGGAGGAGGAACGCAATCAGGGTACAATGGCGGAACATATGGTTCGTTTCGTGGATCAGACCTCTCATCATATAACGTGGGTAGGTCGTTATGATTGGATGATTCTTCCTTCACAGATCCGTACACTCATTGGCCCAAAAACAGATATTCCATCTGGTGTTAATGTTGATCGGGCGAATGCAGCGATTCAGCGCTGGTATGGGGAATATAGCTTGCCAGCAGATGTATATGCAGTACCCAAAGGAACCGATTTAGAGCCACTTGCCAGACAAAAACAGTTGGATGAGAAGGCAATAGTATTTCTGAGAGACGGTTACATTGTGGTTAACTTCAATATCGAAACATTGCGCAGTGGCAATACGAGTGCGCCACATCTGCAATATATTCACGCACCGTTGATGAATCAATGGCAAATGGAAGGTTTGGATAACAACCCGGTAGATAATCAGGGGAGAAGCTGGCCGATGCAAGATGGGGACGTGGTTTTGTACCACGCCGATCAATCCAGCCGGAATGATTTCCAATCCCAGGTACCGCATTAGAGAGAATCGTTTTACCCATAAAGAAGGCAGGCGTCATGTGAATCTACATGACGTTTGTCTTCTTTTGTGTAATTCGGATTATGGTTGGGCAGCAGAACGGGTATAAAGGGTAAGGAGCACTCGTATCATCCATGTTCATCAATTTTCTCAACGAGAGGGGAACAACACACATGATTGAAGAGGATAAGCAGGAACTATTGATTTCAGAAGATACATACCAAGGAAGAGATTTAGGTGTCACATTAGAAGCACAAACCTGTCACTTTAAAGTCTGGTCACCGTTAGCCGTTCAGATGGAACTACTTCTATACCCACCTTTGACAGGGGGGAGCCCGGAGGAAGAGCCCAATCAACAGAAACAGCAGGCGTTACCTATGCAAAAGAAAGAACAAGGCATCTGGGTTCTGGAACTGGAGGGTGATTTAAACAGCTACCGTTACATGTACAAGCCTACTTTCGAAGATGGACATTCAACCCATGCTGTAGATCCCTACGCACGAGCAGTGACCATGAATGGAGAAATGGGTGTAATTGTCAGACTGGAGCAGACACATCCGAATGGATGGAGTGAGGATATTCGTCCGCAATTGACCAGTCCTGTAGATGCAATCTTGTACGAACTGCATGTACGTGATTTTTCCATTCATCCTTCATCTGGTATAACGAATAAAGGCAAATACATGGCTTTCACCGAGACGGGTCTGCGTGATTCGGAGGGCAACAGACTGGGGATCGATCATTTGGTTGAACTCGGGATTACACATGTGCATCTGCTGCCTGTATTTGATTTTGCGACGGTGGATGAATCCAGAGTAGATGGTGATACGTCTGATGGCTCCAACTATAACTGGGGATATGATCCGCTTCATTACAATGTCCCGGAAGGTTCCTATACATCACGTGCAGATGATCCGGAGACACGAATTCGTGAGTTCAAATCCATGGTGCTTGCCCTTCATAACAAGGGAATAGGAGTAATTATGGATGTGGTATATAATCATACGTTTGATACGGCAGGCAGCTCTTTTGAAAAACTTGTACCAGGGTACTACTATCGTCAAAACGCCGATGGAACCTATAGCAATGGCTCAGGTACGGGCAATGAGGTAGCTACTGAACGCACCATGGTTCGCAAATTTATCATCGACTCGGTCCGTTACTGGGCGGAGGAGTATCATGTGGATGGTTTTCGATTTGATCTTATGGGCCTGATCGACACAACTACGATGAAACAGCTTGCAGCGGAGTTGCACACCGAAGTGTCACCTTCCATATTGTTATATGGTGAACCATGGGGTGCACTGGATTCGCCGCTTGGAGATGATATGACTCTAAAAGGAGCGCAGCGCGGGGCGGGTTTTGCTGTGTTTAACGATAATTACCGCGGAGTGATCAAGGGAGACAGCGATGGCATGGGTACGGGATTTGCGACAGGTGCGGACGGGAAAGAAGACGAATTGTGGACTGGCGTCCGGGGAGCCATTCAGGATTTTACGGATGATCCATCCGAGACGATTAACTATGTAACCGTGCATGATAATCTCAATCTGTGGGATAAAGTCGCGCGTACACAAGGACTCCACGATACCCTGAATTTCCTCAGCTATAACGAGGATGGAAGTATTTGTGGTTGCGAGAGCGTGGAAGAGGCTGTAGAGAAGGCTAAGCCTTACCTGCAGATTGATCCGGAACACATTCTGGAGAATGAGACCGTTAGCCGTAGTTTGCTTGCCAATGGTATCGTTTTAACCTCCCAGGGTGTTCCCCTGATCGCGGCTGGAGATGAGCTGCTTCGAAGCAAATATGGGGACGCCAACAGCCATCAGAGTGGAGACGTGGTTAATGCCATACATTGGGAGCAGAAGAAGCTGTTCAAGCCGGTATTTGATTATTATCGTGGGCTGATCCGTCTTCGGCGAGAACATCCAGCCTTTCGGCTTCGTACACGGGAAGAGATCGAGAAGTATGTTCGTCTAATAGAAAAAGGCAATGGGCTGCTAGCCTATGAACTGAACGGTACAGCAGCCAGCGATTCATGGGAACATATTGTTGTTATCTATAACGCAGCAAAAGAAAACCGTGACATCGCTGTTCCCACAGGGACATGGAATGTGATTGTAGAAAAAGGACAAGCAGGCGTTGATACGATACGTACCATACAGGACGGACAGGTACATGTGAATGCGATATCCCTAACGGTAATGTATTCCAATTCCTGATGAACGCAATGCTTGCCAAGAATTGAAGCCCCTTTCATACAGAAAAGGGGGGGATTTGTTTTATCTCAATTTATTTGATTAGATTGGATTGGATATCTAGAACGGGCCTTAGTAGCGATTTTACTAATGGTTTGTTGGTACCGATTTGTTGATGCGTCAGAAACCATTGCCTTGGTCGCAAGGCTATACCTTGTCATGTCTGACCTTCTTTATGCTGTGCATCTGTTGGTGCATTTTAATCTCAACCAAATGACATCCTGCATTATATTCTTGTATATTCCAAACTTTTTTTGTCAGGACAGGTACAAATGCTGTCAATCTATGGCGCTTGTTTTCATATCCTATATTTTGAAAGCGATTGCTAATTGAATACGCAAATTGGACCGATATGATGAGTACAGACAACCCCGGGTTGACAAACAACGTCCCGCTCCGTAACATCGGGACAACACGAAATCAATGGATATAAAGGCGGTGAGAACGATGCCGGAATGGACTTCTTTTTGTTACGAAGGCAACGATCTTGGCTTAACATATACTCGTGCAGCAAGTACTTTTAAATTGTGGGCACCTACGGCACAGCAGGTTTATATATTGGTCTTTGAAGATGAAGGGCATTACAACGATAGTGGTAAAGTACAAGATCATGAAAATGGGCAGGAACACGGTCTGACGCGCGATGCGGACGGAATATGGAGCCTGAAGCTCAGCGGCGATTGGGCAGGACATTATTATATGTACCGAATTATCCATGATGATCAGCGGATTGAAGTCGTTGTTGATCCTTATGCCAGAGCGGTAACGGCAAATGGGCAACGAACGGCTATTATAGATCTGGAGACCACCAATCCGATCGATTGGGACCTGGATGTCAAACCTGCTTTTCTGCGTCCTGTTGATGCCGTGTTATATGAGTTACATGTCCGTGATTTCTCCTCGGATCCACATGCAGACATTCCGTATAAGGGAAAATATCTGGCATTCACGGCATCCGGTCTGACGGATAGAGCAGGCAATAGTATTGGCGTAGACCATCTTGCCGAACTGGGAGTCACTCATGTACATCTTCTGCCTGTGGCGGATTATCAGACGGTGAATGAACTTGCTACAGCAGATGTGGGTTCAAACATCAGAGCACCATACAACTGGGGGTATGATCCCCAGCATTATAACGTTCCCGAAGGTTCGTATGCGACAGATCCTCGTGATCCTGCAGTTCGCATCCGGGAGCTCAAATCACTCGTTCAATCCTTGCACAGACAAGGCATTCGCGTTGTACTCGATGTTGTCTATAATCATACGTATAGCGTGGAAGAGGGACCTTTTGAACGGATTGTACCAGGATATTATTACCGTTATCGGGAGGATGGCACCCTCAGCAATGGTTCTGGTGTAGGCAATGAATTGGCGACAGAACGTCCAATGGTGCGAAAATATATTTTGGATTCTCTCCGATACTGGGCAGAAGAATATCATGTGGACGGATTTCGATTTGACCTTATGGCCCTGATTGATACGGAAACGATGAATGAACTGACACGCGAATTGAAGGAACAGATCGATCCGGCGTTTCTGATCTATGGGGAACCCTGGATGGGTGGAGATTCACCTTTGGACCGTAAAACATTAAAAGGAACCCAGCGAGGTCAGGGGTTTGCAGTATTTAATGATCATTTTCGCAGTGCAATCAAGGGCGATAGTGATGGCAGTGGCAGAGGGTTTGTCACGGGTGCCGGAGGGCAGGAATATGAGCTTATTAGGGGATTAGCGGGAGCACTGGATGATTTCACATCTTCACCTGTGGAAGTTGTCAATTATGTAACTGCCCATGACAATCTCAATCTGTGGGACAAAATTGCGACAACAATGAACCTTAGACATGAATTAGGATTTCCCGTATGGAAGGACGGACAGCCCGTGGGTGGTGGGAGTGCTGAGTCCGCTGTAAAAGCAGCAGATCCTTATCGGTATGTGGATGCAGATGATGTTTTGAATCATGAGATGGTTCGTCGCTCTATACTGTCTTCCGGCATTCTGCTTACATCTCAGGGAATTCCGTTTCTGCATTCAGGGGATGAGATGCTCAGATCCAAAGCCGGTGATCATAACAGTTATCGGAGCGGGGATGCGGTGAACGCCATCACATGGGCCAACAAATCACGCTTCAGACCGGTGTTCGACTACTATCGTGGTCTTATTCATATGCGGCGAACCCATCCCGCTTTTCGTATGATTGATGCTGAACAGGTACGAACTCACCTTCGTGTTATTCGTGCGGATGGCAACGTAGTTGCCTTTATACTTCAGAATGGTGCGAATCAGGACACCTGGAATCAGATTCTGGTCATCTATAACGGAACGGAACATGAGCAGCATGTCGACCTGGGAGAAGGAGACTGGCATGTTGTAGTCAATGATCATCAGGCAGGCACAGACGTGATCGAGACTGTTCGTGGTACTGTTCAGGTAGAACGATGGTCCTTAATGGTACTGTATGACACAGAGCATGCTGGAGGCACTGAACCATCAACAGTGGAGATTAGTTTTCCTCGCCAGGTATATAGTCCGAAGGAGACCACTCAACTGCGAGCGATCGTACGGGACAGCATTGGCAATGTGGTAGAAAAAGCTCCAGTCACCTGGACTTCTTCTGATCCGGATATCATTCAGATCCAGCCTGATGGAACAATCCATGCACTGGAACGAGGGGAAGCTTCGATTACAGTCCATTGTGGGAACATAACGGCAAGCTGTATGTTACAAGTGGATTATCGTCATGCTGAACGAATCGAAATTGTGGGCGAACCTGTCATGTATATGACTCGAATCAGTCGCTTCCGTGCCTTGGTTCTGGATCAATTTGGTCAGCCGCTTCAGGATTCGAATATACGCTGGAGCTCTTCTCACCCAGAACTTGCAGCGGTGAGTGCAGCAGGGATCGTACGTGCGATGACACCTGGAGTAACCCATATTATTGCTGAAGCCGGAGGAATCCGGGCAACGCTTGGCGTAACGATTCATAAACAAATTTCGCGAACCGTCACGCTTCGATACGAACGGGAAGACCAGCACTATGAAGGTTGGGATGTCTGGGTATGGGGCACAGGTATGGAGGACGGAGCAGTACGGCTGGAACAAGTCGGAAATGCCGCCGAAGCCCGCTTCCGCGTTGCTCCGGGTCTGCATCACCTGGGATTGATCATTCGATTGAACGAATGGGAAGCTAAAGATACGTGCGGAGACCGTTACGTCGACATTGTACCTGAAGACGGGAATGTGCACATTATTGTCCGTAGCGGATCAGACGAGATGCAGATCATTCGTGAAAGCGAAAAAACAGAGGATCGTAATAGCGCATAGTTTCTTTATTTATAACGTCGAATGTAATTCGTCAAAACCTTGTTAAACCAGCAGTTGGAAGAGACTCCGACTGCTTTTTTCGGTCTGATTATAAGCCGCATAACTTGCCAAAAAATAATTAATTGTCCTCTTTTGTGTTTGAGATCCTCTATCATTGGGGTAAATATAGATATGGCCCACGATTCGGCCAAAGGAAAAAGACCATCATGGTCTATGAGATAAGCCTCAGCGCTTTCCAACAAATATAATGTAGTGATCCCTTGAAGGAGGATGTTCAATCATGAAATCCAACGGAAAAATGGCTCAACTTACAGCAACGCCAAGAACGGAAAAGAAAGGTGCAGCATTGCGCCTGTTAAGACAAGGCGGACGAGTTCCTGCAGTCGTTTACGGCCCGGGACTTGAAGGTGCTTCAATACATGTAGATGAAAAAGAAATGCTGAAAGTGGCACGCACAGGCCGCTCCGAAATGTTCAACCTGAATGTTGAAGGCGGTAATACGGTTCCGGTGCTGATCAAGGATCAGCAAGAGCGTAACGGACGTTTGCTGCACGTAGACTTTTTGCAAATTTCCAAGAACAAGCCGATCAGTGTAAGTGTATCGATCGACTTCCAGGGTACAGCGGCCGGCTCGAAAGCTGGCGGTGTATTCCAGACACAGGAGACACAGCTGGAAGTAGAAGGATTGCCTGCGGATCTGCCAACGTCCATTGAAGTGGATGTTAGCGGATTGGATATTGGTGATCGCTTGACTGCTGCGGATATCAAGCTGGACAAAGGTTTGACACTCATAACATCACCTGAGTCCATCATCGCTTCCGTCATGCCGCCACAAGCCGCTGAGGAAGAGCCAACGGCTTCTGCTGAGGAAGCTGAACCGGCAGCTGAAGAAAAAGCTACAGAAGAATAAGCAAAGCTCAGGGATCTTATCAGATCGCATGTTTAGCCGAAGCCCAGTCCTAGTGACTGGGCTTTTTATACTTTCAGGACAAGAGATTGGGCTAGTCGCATGAAAATTGAGAATGTACTACAATACATGTTAAAGGGTTAGAAAGTAGGTTTATTTCAATGTTTGATCCAACGGTGTATGACAATCTGAAAGTCGGGTTTGAGAATTATCTCTATGATATGGATAACCTGGATGAACGTATTCAGATTACGGGGCGTAAAGATCGGCTGGAGATGGCGGTGATGTCCAGAGAGTTCACATTACAATTCTGTCTCAGGGATCGCCCGGAAGTAACAGGGGAAGTTGTATTAAGCAGCTCCCTTGAGGAGCTTGCAGCGGAGATCCTGGAGACGCCTGGTGCGAATCCAGGTTGCCGTTTGGAACTACGGTTTAGCATGGTTGTAAAGGAGCCTGAGAAGCAGTGCCCGGATATTCGTCCAATATTACAGAAGAGCTGGCCTGAGCAGAGGATGTGCCAGAACATCCGGTATATTTTTGATGAACAGCCAATCATGTATAACGTCACGGCTCACGTTTATTTTGACCGCAGTGTGAATGAAGACCAGATGGGAGACATTACTGAACTCTGTGAGCATATGACGAATGTGATGGATCAATTATTACAGTTGCATAACAAGTAATTTCGAGAAAAGCCTTGTCTCTTTATAGAGATCTGGGCTTTTTTTGTATTATTTTTAGAAAATTGTATAGGCTTTCAGACTTAGGTTTAAGGTCTTTCGGGTTAATGTTTTACGCAAGCAAGTAAGAGAATGTATATTAAAAGGGGGTAAAAGTGCAATTGGACTATACAAAAATGGTGAAATTGCGAAAATAAAATTGGGACTAAAGATTTAGTCCTGTACTAAAGGAACTAGTTTTCCTTGCCGATAAAATATCGAAGGGGAGAAACTACATGACAGAGAAATTAATTCGTCTGCTGCGTATACTTCAGGCTATACAAGCAAATCCTGGAATTTCGGCCAAGGAATTGGCGCTGAAATGCGGTACGACTGTACGCACGATTTATCGTGATCTCCGGATTTTGGATAGGGTCGCCCCGATTATGAATGAAGGATATGGCAAAGGTTACCGATTTATTGGTGAGTTTGCGATGTATCCATTAGATTTTACTGAACAGGAAGCAATGGTCTTCTCCTTGCTGCCGTCCGTAGTTGATACCTCCAAGTTACCTGCTGAGTTCGATTCAGCTTTTGACAAGGTCATGTCGGCTCATACCAAATTAAAATCAAGAAACAGTGATATTGTAGAAAATATTGCGGGAATTATTCGGATGGGCACGCCAGCTTATCGTGAGGAAGGAAAAGACCCTAATTTGCTGATTCCCATTATCGAATCTATTCTAAGCCAGCAAACCATTCGTACTCAATATCATACGCTGACAAGAAATGAGATTACAGTCCGGGATATCGATCCCTATTATCTCATTCCACGTGATCAACGTTTTTATTTGATTGGATACTGCCATTTGCTGCAAAAAGTTCGATTGTTTCGAATTAGCCGTTTTTTGGATGTGACACGAACAAATGCCGGTTTCGACAAGGGTGATTTCAACATAACGCAGTACATGAAGAACACATGGTCTATTGACCGTGGCGACGAAAATATCCATTTCAAGGTAAGATTCTCTGAGAAAGTGGCCCCCTACATAAAAGAAGAAGAGATGTTTGTTCGCCCGCGAATGACGAATATGTCGGATGGGGGATTGTTATTTGAAGTGACACTGAATAGCAGCAGAGAATTTTTGAAATGGTTGTATCAATTTGGGCCCGAGGCAGAGGTACTTGAACCTCGTGAGTTTCGTAGAGAGATACGCAGGCAACTTGTCGAGTGGTTGGAACATTATGAAACCGATGTATCTTTGTGAAAATTTCAATCATGGAGAAATACAGGAAAAGGAGCAGGTAATATGAGCACCAAATTATTCGCAGCTATGTATGGGATGGACCACTACCATGGCGTACAAGCTTTACATGTGGGGGATACCGTGTATCTCGTCAAAGATCCAGATAATCGGTTGGATCATCAAGCGATTAAGGTTGTTATTCCCCCGATTGGAGCCGTAGGTTATATCGTTAATGATTCGCTGGTCGTACCACATGGATGTTGGATCGGGACGGAATTCTACGATGTATTTCATCAACTAACGTGTGCCAAAGTACGATTCATGATGAGAGATATGGTTATTATGGAGTTAATTGAGATGAGTCACATTTCTGTTCCGCAGATGGATTCTTTGATTAAGGGATGGCAATTTCGTGAGAAAGCTTGATCATCGCAACAGAAGAAGGCTCATTTACGGATGAGCCTGGTATAGGTCGCTTCCAGATGCATGGCTGTTCTTGCCCAACTGAAATGTGCCCTTGCGCTGTCTCGGCCAGCCTTCCCTAACTTCTCGGCAAAAGTGGGATTGCTTGCAAGTTTGTACAGGTAAGAGGCGAAACGTTGGGGACGCTTATAAGCGGTGACAAGGTATCCATTGATACCTGATTCAATAATTTCACGAATACCTCCGTTATCCGAAGCAATGACGGGTAATCCTGAAGCCATCGCCTCAACATTAACCAGGCCAAAAGCTTCATGTTCTTGAGACGGACAGACCAGACAATCGACTGCCCGATACAACTGATCGATATGCTCATGGTTTATCTGACCACGGAAGGAAACATGGACTTTTTGTTTTTGAGCAAGTTCGCGAAGTTTACGCATGTAATACGGAGGTCCTTTGCCTGCAACAACCAGTTGAACAGGCATCTGTTGCTGAAGGAGGGCAGTTGCACGAATTAATACGTCTACCCCTTTTCCAGGGATCAGTCTGCCGACATAGAGAATAGAGAATGGTTTAGTTACTCCATATTGTGTACGCAGATGAATCTGTTCTTCGCTGGATTCAACAGGTCTGAAGCGGCTTAGATCTGCACCCAATGGAACAACACTCATCCGGTGTTTTACCAAGGGAAATCTGCGGCTTAACCTTTGTCTCAGGGAATGACTGTTGACGGCAATCCAATCAGCTTTTTTCATCAATGTGAGTTTGGAAGGCCCAGGCTGAGCAAACGTTAACGAGTGAAGATAGAGTACAACAGGTGTGGTTGGAAAAGCTCGTTTGATGGTAGCCATACTTCGTGGCCTGTTATCCACTTGAATTACATCATAGGGTTGTTGGGATAACAAACGTATGACTGCTTTGGTGTACATGACAGGGCTCGTTGCAGGGACACGTTGAATGGTGATCCCATCGATCTGTTCTGTGGCGGCGAGACCTTGCATTTGACGACTTATAATGGTCACCTGATGGCGATGGGCTAGTTCACGAGCGATGCCCAGGATACAGATTTCCACGGAACCATTACCGGGCAAAGGCAATTTCTCGGGTGCAACCATAGCTATTTTCATGATCCGGCTCCTCCTTGTCCGACATCTGTAACAATCTTCGTCATATATCTTATGAGAAGTTAAAGCATTTGGCTCCTGCGAAATGGTAGGTGAACCACCTATAAAGCGTGCAGGAATAATCTGCTGCATGGCATTTAAGCGAGATATTCAGCTTTTGTGATATACTGTACGGGAACAATTGAATTCGTTACATGTATAAAAGCAGGAGGAAAATAATGTTACATTCTACGCTGGGGCGCTTCCGGCTGTTGTTGTGGTTGCAGGGCATTTCGTACGTGTTGTTACTGTTTGTTGCTTTTCCGTTGAGAGATGCCGGGGTTATGCCGCAGGCTGTCACATGGTTTGGGAATCTGTACGGTTTTTTGTTTTTAATGTATTTGTTATTTATGGTGACTATGTACACCTCACAGAAATGGCGTCTGCGCCGTCCAATTGCTCTGTTCTTTGTTTCTTTCATTCCACTGGGGAATATGATCTATGATGTTGCCGTATTCCGTAAGCTGTATCGTCAACTAAATAAAGCTTGACTTTATTTAACGTTATGAAATATGATGAGTACAGGTTAAACAACCCGTTCCAACTAAAACTACATATTCCTGTTAAAGGGGAGTAGCTTTTACAGTAAAGTCGTCAGTTCGGGATCATATCCCCGGCTTTATTGGCAGCAATTTTGTTGTTAGCGAGACCTTTACCAAGTTTTCATGCTCGGTAAAGGTCTCTTTTTGTGGATATAAAAGGACCTTACCAGTGATGGTAAAGGTCCTTTTTTTTGTACATCATAAGAATATTAAGGAGGAGTCAATGTTGGATGTTTCATTATTATTAGAATATGGGTGGGTGCTTGCTGTCTTAGTGGTCCTTGAAGGATTACTCGCAGCGGATAATGCATTGGTACTCGCAATCATGGTTAAACACTTGCCTGAAGATAAGCGCAAAAAAGCGTTGTTCTATGGTCTGATGGGTGCATTTGTTTTCCGTTTAGGTTCGTTGTTCCTGATCTCTTTCCTCGTCGATGTATGGCAGGTACAAGCGATCGGTGCCCTGTATCTCCTGTATATTTCGATTAACCATATCGTTAAAAAGATACTGGGTAGTCGCAATAAAACAGATGAAGCAGCTGATTCCACGCCTAAGAAACCGAAAAAACAATCCGGTTTCTGGATGACCGTTTTCAAGGTCGAAGTAGCGGATATCGCATTTGCAGTTGATTCCATTCTGGCTGCGGTTGCTTTGGCCGTGGCGTTGCCACCAAGTGGATTGCCTGCAATTGGCGGACTTGACGGTGGACAGTTTATCGTTATCTTCCTCGGTGGATTCATCGGGCTTGTGATCATGCGTTTTGCAGCTTCATACTTTGTGAAATTGCTTCATTCCCGTCCAGGGCTTGAAGTTGCTGCCTTTGTGATCGTAGGTTGGGTAGGGGTTAAGCTGGCAGTTATTACACTCGCACACCCTTCATTGGGTGTTCTGGATGAGCATTTCCCGGAAAATAAAATTTGGAAATTCGGATTCTATATTGTACTGATCACCATTGCGGTATGTGGTTGGTTCCTGTCTTCCAAAGTTCCTGAAAAAGAAGACGAGAATCCGGTTGAAGAGTTGGAAAAACAAGCAGGTCTATAATAATCATGTTACGCTAACAACATCATTATTATTTGGAAAACAGGAGATTGTCCTAGGACAATCTCCTGTTTTTGTATACATATGAACAATGCAGCCGGGTCCAATTTCCAAGAAAAGGGTTGACACATGAATTCTAGTCCCCTTAATATAAGACTAACATTAACGAAGGGAGGCCGAGAGACATGATGCTTGGTTATGATTTGATTCAAACACGGCGCAATGTAGACACAATAGCATATCCGGCTCATCGTTTCATTGGCCTCATACGGTCGACATAGGGGATAGGCATATCGTTTAACGGGTTTATAATCGATATGCGTTCTTCGCTTATATTATAGCGATGGATGACAGACACACAGCATGTTTATGCGGATCTGTTCTCCGTTATTGTCATTCAGTAGAAGTCATGGGCGATTAGCCTATGGCTTTTTTTATTTTTATTTTACAGATGAGTCAGCAAACCGAATTTGCTGAACGTACAGGAAGGAATAATACACTTTTATGAATACAGAATTTAATTTATTTACTAATCCAGATGAAATCGCAGGCGGCTACCGGCATGAAGTAAAATTGCCTGCAGGCGACCTAACCGTATATGCGGCGCAACAGCTCTTCTCCTCGCTTGATTACAAGGTATTCGAGATGGCAAACAATAATCTGCAGATTCCGGGAATCTCTTATATGAGTTACACGCCAGACGTGCACGTCGGGGTAGGTACATGCATTGGAACGACAGCCGTGTGGGATGCGCAGAGCGGATACGTTTCTCCCTCCATCGTGGGCAGTGACATCGGCTGTGGCATGCGAGTGCATATGACGAACTTGCACAAGGACGAATTGAAAGACATCAAGCTCCGTCGCAAACTCGTCAAGGCCATTGAGAAAGTTTTGCCGATGGAGGCGAACCAGCGAGGTCATTACTCGGATATCAGATTGGAGCATATTGTTCGTAAAGGACTGCATGGTTTACCCAAAAAGTATATTCCAGACAGCTATACACCGAAAAAATCAACAGCGATGACACATGTGGAAAGCAGCAAGTTCAGTTACGATGAGGATGTGTTAAACCACGTTCCTGATATGACATGGCATCGTTCGCATCGTCAGCTCGGAACACTGGGTGGGGGGAATCATTTTGCCGAGATCCAGGCAATTGAGATCGCTGAAGAGAATCGTGAAATCGCCGAAGCTTGGGGATTGTATGATGGACAGGTCGTGGTCATGATTCATTCCGGCTCTCGTGCATGGGGTGGTTATGTAAGCCAGACGAGTTCTTCAGCGATTGCCAAAGTCATGCAGCGGCTTAACCTGGGTACATCCGATCCTAGACTGGTATTTGCTCCACTTGAGCATGCGGAAGGTCGTCATTATGTGAACATGATGTATTCTGCATTGAATTACGCTGTTGTCAATCGTCATCTGATTGCGTATGCTATTCGCGAAGCATTCCGGGATGTGTTTGGCTCCAAATGTGAATTTCGTACGTTATACGATCTGATGCACAACTATGCCTGGGAGGAATCTCACGCAGACCAAGGTTCCGTTTTTGTACATCGCAAAGGGGCGACACGTGCGTTGCCGGCAGGTCACCCGGACAATCCAAAGCCCTATCTGGCAACAGGGCATCCGGCGCTTATTCCCGGTTCCATGGGAACTGCTTCATATATCATGGTAGGTCAGCCGCAGGGTGCTGATAATTATTATTCAATATGTCACGGTGCGGGTCGCATCCGTTCACGGACGGCAACAAAACGATTGATTAGCGTGGAAGATTTTGCTACGGCACTGGGTGTGGGTACAGAAGATGAGATCGTGGTAAACCAACGCTCACTTGAATCCATTATTGATGAATCACCTCAGGCTTATAAAAATGTAGATGAAATTATAGACAGTGTTACCGGCGCAGGCCTGGCTCAAGTTGTAGCCAATTGCAAACCGCTTGTAGCGGTAAAGGGAGCGAAATAATGATAATAAACGAAAAACAAACAGATCCAACTCAAGCGATCTATACCTATGACGAACAACATGATACCCGAATTCGAGTGGAAGGGTACGCCATCTATTCAAGGCTGATTCGTGGAATCAGTGAGGCGCTCCATAAGCGCTATGGAGTTGAGTACAAGCTTTATGCCAGTTCTGACCCGAACAATGAATACTGGGAGTTACTCCGGGAAGACTTGCAAAATGGCAGTGACGAAGTGGAATTGGTAGCCCGTATATTCGAGGATCTGGAGCTTCAGACGTTGCATTACGACGATGATGGAGATATACCCACTTATGGTGTTCATTACTCCATTCGCAATAACGTATTTGCTTATCCGAAATGGGGCGTAGCACTTGTGCGGGTGCCATTTTTCCGAGATAACGGGATCTATAGTGAAGACTTTGTCTTTGCCATCGGTGATGAGGAGATGAAGCAATTTCTGGGAAGTGTCCGGGAACGGGAACGTCAGCAAAATATGAAAAAAGTAACGGTCTACACCGATGCCCGGAATGGCAGCGATCGTCATGTGGAATCCATCACTCGCTCCGTGGGAAGAGAGGATGTTGTTCTCTCGGCACAGATCAAGCAGGATATTTTCCGCTCGCTGGATCAATTTTTCGAAGCGGATCGTTCTTTTTACAGGGATTATGATATCCCGTACAAAAGAGGCATTCTATTGTATGGGCATCCGGGGAATGGCAAGACCACATTGGTAAAATCCATTGCGGGAAGTATCCCGGGCCCGGCTGCGTATTGGCAGATTACGGAGTATACCAACAGTGAATCGGTGCGTGAAGTGTTCGAGGCTGCCAAGCGGTTGGCACCCATGGTACTGATCATTGAGGACATCGATTCGATGCCGGATGAAGTCCGTTCCTTTTTCCTGAATACACTGGATGGTGCTACGTCGAAAGAAGGCATTTTCCTGATTGGGACAACGAATTATCCGGAGAAAATAGATCCTGGTCTCATGAACCGTGCTGGACGGTTCGACCGGGCTTATGAAATTCCGTTGCCAGATGAAGCGTTGCGCCTGCAATATTTGCGCCAACGAGGCTTCACCGTATTTGCGGGTGAAGAAGGCACGATAGAAGCAGCCCGCCTGACCGACACGTTTTCTCTTGCACAGCTAGGTGAGTTGTATGTGAGCGCTGCGCTGGAATGGCATCAGAATGGACAGACAGACATAGTGAAAGTCATTCAGTCGATGCGTGGCGAGCTGGACAAGAGCCATAAACATACTTGGCTGGCGCAGCCAGGTAAGGGCCGTGCAGGCTTTTATTGATCAGAGCTAACCCATCCATCCTATAATATGACGCACTTTTATAAATAATCCTACCTCAATTGGTGATACTAACCTTGTCTGCTCTAACATACAATGACTTTCGGGAGGTACATAACGCAGCCCTGAGCTGGTGAGATGCCGGAAAGTAACGCGATCTGTTCCATACCTGACTAAGGCTTGTTTTGCAGAGGGAGATGCATGGGGACAAAAGGTAATATGCAAAAATTTTTATGCCAATTGTTTAAATGCTTCTGTAGCGGTTAATAGTAGACAGACAACAACAAAAACTTTAATTAGAGGTGAATGATATGGGTTGGTTATGGTCATTAATTATCGGTGGTATCATTGGATGGTTGGCAGGTTTGATCGTTGGTCGTGACATTCCAGGTGGTGTTATTGGTAATATCATTGCCGGTTTCATCGGTGGATGGTTAGGTGGAGTAATCTTGGGCGATATGGGTCCTGAGATGGGCGGATTCCATATTGTACCTGCATTGATTGGTGCGATCGTTCTTGTAGCCATCGTAAGCTTGATCTTCCGTTCGATGGGACGTAGTCGCGGGTAACTTAATCAAGATAATTTCTTGCATTAGTTGTCAGCTAAATGTTTTACCAATGAAGAGGTTGATTGAGAGCCATAACCATGGCTTTCAATCAACCTCTTGTTGTTTTAAAATATAAGAATGTATGCGTAATTTAGCATCAGTAATCTATAGATCGTTTAGATAAGAGGGGATGAACGGAATGGAAAAAGCTACATTCGCCGGCGGATGTTTCTGGTGTATGGTTACACCGTTTGAAGAACAACCGGGCATTCATGGCATTATATCAGGTTATGCTGGCGGCCACGTCGAGAATCCAACATATGAGCAGGTCAAAACCGGGGAGACCGGTCATGTCGAAGTGGTTGAAATTACATTTGATCCAGATGTATTCCCTTATGAACGACTGCTGGAGCTATACTGGCCGCAGATTGATCCCACGGATGACGGAGGCCAGTTCCAGGATCGGGGGACACAGTACCGTACGGCAATCTTTGTGCATAATGAACGTCAACGTGTGCTTGCTGAACAGTCCAAACAGGAACTGGCAGCCAGCGGACGATTCACTCAACCGATTGTTACGGAAATTCGGGATGCAGCTATTTTCTATCCGGCTGAAGACTATCATCAGGATTACCACAAGAAAAACGAAAAACATTATAAGGAAGACCGTGCGTTATCCGGACGGGACGAATTTATCGAGCAGAACTGGAAATAATGCATCAGATCACATGAAAAGCCGGGAAAGTTCCAGTTGGAACTCGCCCGGCTTTTTGGCTGTATGGCGGCTAAAATCAGCCATAACGGTTATCTGATTGTTCCCACCAGTATTTCTACGTCAATGGTAATCTTCGACAAGGAAGCTTGAATGCTCGCCAGGGAAGATCCCGACCGATGCCAGGAAAGTGGTGTCATATGAACGAGTGAATCCAGCATGCTTGCGGTGACGGGCAGCGTGTAGGTCAGTGGAATGCTGGCGATGAGATGATGATGTTTGCGGAATCGGTCCAGCGTAAGTTCCCGGCCGTCTGCTCGATCAGGTCGATTCAGGAAAAGCATTTCTCTCAGTTCAATTAAATATTGTTCACGGGGGATGACTTTGATGATCCATCCCCCTTCTTTCAGAATTCGTCCAAATTCTTCATAGTTGGAAGGAGAAAATATATTCAGGATGATGTCCAGTTGACCTTTTGCAAACGGACTGCATGCCAGATCGCCGACAAACCAGATTTGCTGGTTGTAGGCAGAGGAAGCCATGGCAATGCCTTCTTTGGCAATATCGATGCCCCAGCCAACGGCTGGAGTATTCTGCGTAATCTGCTGCAGAAATGTTCCCTCTCCTGTGCCTGCATCCAGAATATGCACGGGATAGTTGATGTCAACGGAATAACGTGCGATCCACCTGCGTAGTACTTCGGTCAAAGGAGCATAAATACCGGTTCCCGATAAGATATTCCTTTTGGCTGTAAATAAACGTTTGTCATAGTTGCCCTTGAAGAAACGTGTCATGAAATTGATATAGCCTTGTCTTGCAAAATCAAAGCTATGCCTGGACACACATTGAATGCTCCCTGAGTTAATGGTTGCCATAGGGCTATGACAGATGGGACAGTTCAACATATGGATGTATGGATTAATAAGCGCAGCGCTGCGTTCTCTGCGATGGACTGACATGGAATAACACCCCATTCATTCAGATTTGGATAACTGAAGAAAAGGGCATAACAAATAAACCTCTGCACGAAATTCAAAAAAAGAGGTTTATGGCTATGCCCCAAGTTATCTGTATCGAATGAACTGAATAATCATAGGAAGGTTAAGCTCCTTTTGCCTATCAAGATTAGGGTGAAGCAAGAGAACGTTAATAGTATAACAGGATGAGAAGAAATGACAAGTAAGGGGAGCCAGGGGAATTTGAAATAAAAGAGCGCCCTGTCAACCGTTTAGGCGGTCATACAGAAGCGCTCTGTTCATTATTTTGCAGCAGCCTTTAATACATATTTGGACAATGTCTCATTGTTCATGGAATAGATGACATCATCGACATAGGTAGAGACACCTTCTAATGAAGGAACCGAGGCACTGGTAGTGTAGATATGCACGTCTTCCAGCTTCTGTGGATCAAGAATGTATCCTGTTTTGGCAAAATCAAGCTGGTACTGTCCATCCTGCGTCTGGTCCACACGCATAAGTGCAGGCTGTGCGTCCTTGAATGTACGCTCAGTCACTTTGCCTTTCATCGTGTACAATTCCAGCTTCTGCCCTGTAAAGACTGTATAACCGTTGCCAGCCGTCTGAATGTAGGCATCACCAGCAATGGCACGTCCCCAAGCAAGCTTTCCATCGACGCCAAAGCCCATCAGTCGGTTACCTGTGTTCTCCAAATTGGCGCGCATAATGATGGAGCCATCATCCAGAATGGCCAGGGATTCACCGCCGCCATCTCCTAATGTATTTGCATTGGCAGGGAATTGGTAGAAGGACAGACGATTCAACGTACGATCATAGATCTCCACTTTGGGATTTGCAGCTTGCTGCCAGAAGTTGCCTACCTTGGTTTGTTTACTGGCATCCACCACAATTCGACCATGATCAGCCTTAAGCACGCTACCGTTAATGGTCTTCTCGGTAATCAGCTTGCCCTTTTTGTCATATAACGAGATGGCTGAGCGAACTGAACCATTCGATTGTACGCCCTGACTTGAAGCAACCATCAGCGTATCGTTATCCAATAGGGATATGCTTGCAGGTGAATTCACCGTTTTGATCCAGTTGGTTTTACCGGATGTATTGAAAGAGTACAATTTTTTGGTTTTGTCCGAATATTCCATATACACATAAACCGTACCGTTGCTGGCATATACCGAATCGGAGTAGGTGGTATAAGGCCCACTTTTCTCATGGAATATTGTATTCCACTTCAATTGTCCAGTCGTAACATCGAATGCTTGGAGAGAGTCCAGTTGCCAGTCGAGTGTTGTTTTGCTGCTTGTTTTGGTCACGGGCTGCGAGGCATGCACATATACAAGATTTTTGGATGGCACGGCATGGATTCCCTTGATCATGACATCTTTCTCTGTATTAGCCTCAGATAACATCAGGGAAGATGACGTCCACGCAGGTTTCGGCATGGATTCGGTTGACGCAGCGGCGTAACCAGTTGTATTCATGGTGAAGAGGAGCATGCCACTCAGAATGAGGGCAGCCCATGTTTTGGACTTGTGTTTGGTCAATGTATGCAAGTGATAAACCACCTTTCTTCTTCGGTTCAAATAGAACCGATTGTTGAATTTTACCATTAAAGTCAAGCTGAATTCAACCGAACGTACTGTAACCTTTTATCATTGGTTTGTCGAAATCACTATGTTTCGTGAAGTATAAGGGTTACAGGGAATTCATCTTCTTTCGATGAAGGTGGAAGTCTGATATATTTAGTGCGGTGACAAGCCGTATCTGCGTAAGACGTTGGATAGAATATAGGAAATGACACAAGGAGAAGAATTTATGAACTGGAGTGAAAATGTGACCCTATGGGTCATAGGAATTATTGTCATATTACTACTGCTGGCCTGGATTATTCGGCGGGTTATCGGGCGCGGGCAGCGGATCCGAAGTGAAGCCAATCCTCGTAAGATCACAATAAAGGACATCGACAAAATGGAGGATGGTTCGGAATTTGAATTATATCTCTATCATTTATTCGAAGAGCTCGGGTACGATGAAGTTCATAAGACGACGAGCAGCCGGGATTTCGGGGCAGATCTGGTGTTTGTTGATAGACTTGGCAGACGAAGTGTTATACAAGCGAAGCGATATGGTGCGAACCATCCCGTAGGGTTGAGTGCTGTGCAGGAGATATATACATCGATGCGTTATTATGAAGCCGACCGGTCGATTGTATTAACGTCCGCCCGTTACACCGAAGCCTGTCGTACGCTTGCAGCGGTTAATGGAGTGAAGCTGCTGGACCGGGAAGACCTGATAGAGTTAATTTTGTTGTTCAAAGCCAGAAGAGTAGACGAAGCATTGGAACTGATCGAAGAAGATGATCATGAGCCAATCGAGACGTGGCAGTCCCGGCGAAAGCGACAATCCCGCTAAGGTACTCGGTGGAAGTCTTCTTAATTATGTATATGCCCATTCCAGTAGGAAGCACCTTCACTTGTGTAGCTGCACATGATATATTGAGTGTATATCAACCAAAGGAGTGTGTGATCCATTATGGCACGTACACAAACACAAAAAGCATTACGCAAAGCAGAGCGGTCAGGTCAATGGTGCTTGGAACAGAGCCGAAGAGTTAACGGAGATTATGGTGCGTTATCCCAGCATGTACGGCTCATGCCTACGAAGCAGGAAAAATTGCAAAAGGTCAAACACAAGAAGCAGATCATCCAGGATGGTGGTGCTTCTTTTTATTTTGTCCATAAGGAACGGATTGCTGGATAAGTAAGACATTGAATTCTTTCTTTGGTTGGAAAGTAATCATGTGGACTGTTAAAATCAATGTATCTTGATAAATTGGACTATAAAGCCTTGTATATATGAATGAAGGGAAGAACCTATACATATGACAACAGCGCTGCGCATGAATAAAAAAATCGTTCGGCGTTTTTTGCTGCAAACGCAAGCTTTACTGGGACGTTGGCCCGCAGTTTCCTTACCTTCAGGACCGGACCAAGTTTTGAGTATGATTCGCTCCCTTGGTTGCGTGCAGATCGATCCTGTGGCTGCTGTAACCGGAAACCAGCATTTGGTGTTGGGGGCTCGTGACCCTGGTTATACTGCTGACAGCTTAAATACACTGCTGAGTGATCACAAGGTGTTTGAATATTTTGCAAATGCTGCCTGTGTCATTCCAATGGAAGACTATGCTCTCTTTGAACCTGTGCGTGCTCGATTAAGGGATCGTCTGGCTCCGTCCCTGCAAGGTCTGGAGAAAACAGTGCAGCATGTGTTACAACGTTTGAAGGAAGAAGGGCCTTTACCTTCAAGAGCCTTTCGTGCTGTTGAGCGGGTAAGTGGTTATTGGGACAGTGCAGATGTGCCAAAGACGAAGGATACCACACTTGCTCTGAATTTACTGTTAGACTCCGCTGTGATTCGTGTGGTGGCGAGGCAGGGGAATGAACGTTATTTTCATATTACCGAATCCGGATTGCAACAACAGGGACTTACAATAAAAGAAGACATCGATGTGTTGGCCCAGAGACAGGCTCTGCTGGATAAATACATTCATGCGTATCGTGTCGTAGATGCCCGTGATCCCCGTCTGGGTTGGCTGAAATCTACAGCGGCTGAACGTCGAGCCGATATTGCTGCCCGTGTGTCAGATGGGCGAATGATCCCGCTTAAGGTGGAGGATGTGGCCACGCCTTATTATATTCGTGCTGAAGATGAGGATTTGCTGCTGCACATGGAAAGCGAAGAGCCACACTATGATCCGTCAGGCCCGGTCCGTTTCCTGCCGCCGCTGGACAACCTGTTATGGAGAAGAGAACGTATTGTTGATTTATTCGATTTTCATTATAAATGGGAGATTTATACCCCAGAGGTGAAAAGAACCTATGGTTATTATGCCATGCCTATTCTTCACGGTGATCGGTTGATTGGACGTATGGACCCACGACTTGATCGCAAAACTGGAGTACTTACCGTTCGTTTGTTATCGATGGAAGAGACTGCTCCACCTGTGGAGGAATGGATCACGGATTTTCGGGAGGGGCTTCAATTCTTTGCGTCCATGCATGGAGCACGTTCCATTACTATAGAGAAGACGGTACCAAAAGAGCTGAAAAAGCTGCTTAAATTGATTTGATTAGGGGAATACGAAAGGATGTATGGATACGGAAATTGGAATTGTTGAGTGATTTTAAAAGGGCAAAAAAAAGGGGAGCCAGATGGCTCCTCCTTCATTGATTTTAAAATCCGATCTTTAACATGATATCCGCAAGTTAGCTCTAACGAAAATCTAAGCTCACGTCCACGCCAAAACTTCTTTAGTTCACCAGATGAGGCATTTCAACGTTGGGATCAACATCTGCTTCATAATCCACACCATCGGTTTCAAAACCAAACAGCTGGAAGAATTCGCGACGGTAACCTTCCAGATCGGACAGATCGTAGATGTTCTCTGTGGTCAACTCATTCCAGAGCTTCGCCACTTCTTCCTGAACGTCAGCTCTCATCTCCCAATCGTCAATGCGAATACGGCCTTCGGCATCGGTTGGAACTTCTCCTCCCGCATACAAGCGATCAGCGAACAGACGTTGCAATTGCTCGATGCATCCTTCATGCAAGCCTTTTTCTTTCATGACTTTGTACAATGCTGAGATGTACAACGGCACCACTGGAATTGCCGAACTGGATTGAGTCACCAGCGCCTTGGCTACAGTTAAGTACGCACGTCCACCTTTGGCACTCAAACGATCATTCAGCTTGTGTGCAGTCGCTTCCAGATGATTCTTGGCTTGACCGATGGAACCATCACGATAAATGGCATGCGTAAGTTCAGGACCGATATAAGAGAAAGCGATGGTTGTTGCATCATCGGCAAGCACGCCGCCTTGTTGCAGGGCATCCATCCACAGTTCCCAATCGTCTCCACCCATAACGGTTACCGTCTGACGAATTTCCTCTTCGTTTGCCGGTTCAAGGGTAACGGAGCTAATTTCGCCTGTGTGGAAGTTCACCGTTTTGTTCGTGTAGGATTGTCCGATAGGCTTCAGCACAGAGTTAAATACTTCACCCGTGTTCGGATCGGTACGGCGTGCCGAGGCTACGCTGTATACGACCAGATCGACTTGACCGAGTTCACTGCGAATCAGTTCAACGGCTTTGTCTCGTGTTTCGTTTGCGAATGCATCACCTGTAACGCTGTACGATTTCAGGCCTGCTTCTTCAGCGGCTTTTTCGAATGCAGCGGAGTTGTACCAGCCTGCAGAAGCCGTACGTTTCTCTGTGGAACTGCTTGGACGATAAATGCCGACTGTATTCGCTCCAGCTCCAAAGGCAGAAACAACACGTGACGCGAGACCGTATCCGGTGGAAGCACCGATCACGAGCACATTACGCGGTCCTTTCAGCTCAGGCTGGGATTTCACATAATCAATCTGTTCCTGCACTTGCGCAGCGCAACCTACAGGATGGGAAGTGGTACAAATAAAACCACGTGTTCTTGGTTTAATAATCATTTATTTGCATCCTTTCATATTCAGCTCATGTTTCAGCATTTCGATAAAATGCTCTTACACATACTTTCTTATTGTAAAACAATTACCTCGGAAACGGAAACCGTTTCGTTTGATTTCGCCGGAAGGGTGGCGTGATATCTCTAATTTTGCGATGATGTGAATAGAATGTACTCGCTTGTTAGGATAGAAAGGACAGGGATACCATGCTGAAGGAACGCATTGAACTGCTAAGCAAAAGAAAACAAATCTCCCGTAAAGACCTTGTGGAAGGTCTGGTCACGCAGGCCCACTTTGCCAATATCCTGGCGGATCGTTATCCTCTACCTGAGGACTTGGCAGAAGCCATCGCCGGGCGTCTTGGGGTATCCCCTTCCTATATTCTAAAAGCTGCGGCTCAGGACGAGGAAACAATTGAACGGGCAGAGGTCGTTTTCGAACAAATGTCTGTTCCAGCGTCGGCGATATCCGAAGATACGGTGCATGCACTGGCAGATCGGGATGACACGTTGACCGTTGAGCTGACAACGGCCTTGATGAAGGCGGTCTATTATCAGCAATTAAACGATGCAACGGCTCATGAGTATATACATACCTCCTACCTCAATTTTTACCTGGAGAAATACGGTCGCCCAGACGATATTGATCTGCCGCGTCCGTTAGTCAAGGCACTTTTATTCTATAAAATACAATATTATCGTTCCAAAATGGCTTTTGTGGATGTACTAACTCATGCAACCAGGCTCAGTGAGCTGGCGCTTCCTGGCAGTGAATTCTGGTTGTCTGTGCAAAATATCAAGATGGAAGCCTACATTCAGGTCAAACAGTATGAAGAGGCAAAACAGGTATTCGAGCTTACGATGCGTCATGTCTATGATCAGCGGATGTTCCATCGGTTGTCTGGGTTATATGTGGCATATAGTGGTTATTGCTTCGCAATGGGGCTGGTTCAGGAGGCGCTCTCGGCATTAACCATGGCGGAGGCAAACCTCGTGTATGCTGGCAACCAGGGAGATCTGGTGACGGCGATTGCCAACAATCGCATTGTCATGCTGACGATGAAAGGTGAACTGGATCAGGCACAGGCGGAGATTGAACGATTTGAATCGTTATTGCAGCAGGAAACGGAAGAAACACAGATCGCCATGCAGCCGCTCGTCAGTGTGTATCGATGCGAAGTGGCCCTGGCAAGGAAGAACTGGGGCGTGCTCGCGCAGAGTGTAGATCAACTCTTGAAATGTGCAACAACACAGAACCAGCAGATGAGCGCAACCTTCTACCAGAGCCATCTGGCTCTTGCGCATGGAAATCGGGATGTTTTCATGGAACGTGCGCTTGCGTGTCTGCCTTATTTTGAGTCCGCGCAGCATGTCATGCGGCTTGAGCCGTTATATGAGGGGATGGCCGTAGTATCGGAGGATCAGCGGAAATACAAGGAAGCGGCGATGTATTATCGGAAGCTGGTCTACCTGTTACGCAAAAAATAGAGCGGAAATCAGCTTGGATTTACCCATAAGAGTATATTCATGCTGGCAATGGACCACGCTTAAGGTTAAATATTATCTAATGCGGGAGGTCATCGCTTCTTGAAATTTGAACTAGGACGTTGCTTACTGAGTGAACGATTGATGGAATCCGGAAAGTCAGCAGAATGGTTGGCAAAAGACTTACTTTTTAAACCGGAACGAGTTTACGACTTTATTGAAAACAAAAGAGTGATGCCACTCAAAATTGCCATATCGATCGCCGATTCCATCGGTTGTGATGTTCGTACCTTGTATGAATTAATACCGAACGACAATGAAATAAAAGGAGATTAATGGAGTAAGTGGCAGGTTGCATTAAGGCTACCACTAGTCCGTCTGGAGGTTCGAGAAAGCTTAAAGTTATGTTTTTGGCATGATTTTGTGCATTGCCGATGGATTTGGCACAAAATATGGCTACCAATCGTGAAATGAAGATCGGATCAGTAGATCTTTTTTTGTGAAATTAGCATCATTCCTTACTAAAGAGGCGATCATCCCGTCATTCAATGACCGGATTTTTCGTTTTTTTTGTATGCCGCCAGAAGGGTATTCAAGGACAAGTCACGGTGTTTATAATTTAACTATAAATACGTGTTCAAAAAGTCTGGTTTTCAGTACCGAGAAGATGGAATGAAGATAGAAATGGAGTAGCGGAGCGTAGGAGACCTACGTGAGCAACGGACATTTCGGCTGAATTTCATATTCGATGCTGATGATGCCGCTAGGCATGATTCGTAATCAAAAGTGGACTTTTTGAACAACTTCTAAAAACAAATAAAACAAATGAGGTGTTTGATATGGGATGGTTCGGTAAAAAGAACAAACAGGAAGATGCAATTGCTAAAGCGGATAAAATGATGAATAAAGGACTCACGGGCATGATGATGAAAGGTTTTGTATCAAAGGAACATCGGGAGGCGATCAACCAAAGTCTGGATTCGGCAAAGCAGGCACAGTTGGCGGCGAGTGGTTCTCTGCCTTTAACGGCAACAGCAACGGTGGTGACAATCACCGATACAGGCAAACTGATCAACTTTGATCCGATTGTTGTGCTTGTATTGGATGTGACCGAAACGAATGGTAACCAGTATCAGCGGACATTGGAGACACTGGTGTCCAAAATGCAGATTCCACGAGTAGGCGATCGGGTGGGATTAGGTCAGAATCCAGCAAATCCGTCCGAGCTGATCTACATGGGGCTATTGTCCAGCTAGAAGGTATTTGGTTATAAGACGTCATAATCTATTTAGATAATGCTTATAACAACGTTGAATAGAGATATTAAGAAAAGGATTAAGAGAGGGTGGATCATATGGTGGGATTTCTGAGATTCATTGGCGTATTAACTGTATTCGGGGTGGGGTTCTCCCCATTTCTGGCACAGCAGCTGTGGAATGATCCGTTTATGATTATGCAGGCATGGTGGTACACTCCGGCGATCTTTGCCGGGTTTGCACTGATCTTTGTTCCTGCGATTTTGAGCAATATTTTTGGCGTAGGTCGAGTAAGGACAGGTTTACCAGCAGTGGGAGTCATTAAGACAATACAACTGACGGGGACGTATATTAATGAACAACCTGAGGTTCGATTGGGTCTGACGGTGTCGCGTAAAGGGCGAGAGAAATACGATACCGAGATGAAAAGCGTCATTCCACTGACCTCCATGGCACAGTTTCAGCCGGGCAGTTTTATTCCGTTAGTTGTCTCCGTAAAGGATGAGCGCAAGGTAGGGCTTGATATGAAGGGGCAATTATCACAGGAGGATATGCAGCAATTGCTGGATGAAAAGATGGTACAGCAAGGGGTATCACCTGAAATGATGGATATTGCAAGAACAGGGGAAAAAGCGATGGCCAAGATCCTTGATGTCACTCCACTTGGGAGTGGAGGCACTAATAAGATCAAGCTTCAGCTCAAACTCAGCATAACGAAAACGAACGGTGAAACCTTCATTGTGACAACGCAAAAAGAAATTTTATCATCTGCGCTGCCCCAGGTGCAGCAAGGTCATATCATTAACGTCATTTATTCAAGACAAGATCCAACAAAATTGGTGTTGGCATTGAATGTACAGGAGCGACAATTAAGTGACTTATTCTCTTCCTGAGGATGTAGACAAAAGGAGGTCCTACAGATCATGTTTATGACGTGTAGGACCTCCTTTTTCATTTGGTATGTATAGAGATACAAGGAACGGACGGTTTTCAAACAATACCAAGGCGCATGCGATAAGAAAAGAGTACTTTTCTGGATTCTCCATCAAATACACGATTAGCCAGCGCTCTGAACTCGTCAGCAGCTGTTAATAGATCATCCGCTCCGAGCTTCAACGCCGTTTGCAGGCCGCCTTGGCTCAGGGCGAGATTGACATATCGATCGGCTGTGAATGTCTCGTGGTGATGAAATACGATTTCCCGAACATATCGGAACAGCCCGGACTGCTGAATCTGCTGCAAATGCCCATCCTTGCTCCATTTGTGTGCCTGACTATCCTGGGGAGCCAGACTGGCTGCTCGTTGATCTGCTTCCTTATTCAGCTGCAGATAGGCTTGTTCTAACTGCCAGTCTAACATTGGCGGCCAGTCACAATCGTAGGCTGCAAATATGCCCCCTGTACGAAGTACACGTGCAAACTCGCGTAGTGTGGGTTGCGGCTCCATCCAGTGAAACGATTGCGAGCAGGTCAGCACATCCACACTGCCATCTGGTAGTCCAAGGTCGTGAGACAAGCCGGACACAAACCGCAGGTTATCCGGCTTCCCGGCAGATTCCCACTTGGATTCAGCTACAGACCTCATGTCATCGCTGGGTTCAAAGCCGATGATACGTTCAGCTTCATTAAGCCAGATCCACGAGGATAAGCCGGTGCCACAACCAATATCTGCGACCATACGCGGTGTGCTGCCAAGATATGTCGTTAGAATATCCACCACTTCAGTGGGAGCAGCTGGTCGGTTCTGATCGTATAACGTACCAAAACCTTTGAAACGTTCCACATTGTTGCGTCTAATGTCTTGCATGAATAAACCTCCTTCGGTCAGATGGATGACGGAGAGTCAGCTGTGATCAAAAGTTGTATAGGCCTATATTATATCATTCATGGTTGGGAAGTTTGTTCATGACGTTCTGCAAATGTTCAACGGCTTTGATATGACGTCTGAGCAATTCCTGTCCAACATGAACAGGCTCAATTACGGTCAGCTCGGAACCAAATGACAGCAGGAAGGAGTAGAGCCATTCCCCTACATTCAGTTCGAGAGAAACACGGAGCCTGCCATCAGGCTCTTTTTTAATGAGGGAGGGTTCGAAAAAATCATACACTCGGTATGCAATATTGCTGGAGAACGAGAGTGTAAGAGGAGTCAGGACAGGAGCTGCTTCTGATTCAGGGTCGTTTGATCCGGCAGTAACAGAGTGATCGTGTTTTCTCGTTAGAAAACTCAATTGGGTGATCCGTTTCATTTTGAATGTCTCGAATTCTTTCCGCTCAGGATCATCATGAATATAGCCTTTGAAGTACCATGTACTGTTTTTGAATATAAGTTTCTGTGGCTCCACGGTCGGAATGCTCTTCTCACCATCCGAATTAACATAATGAAACGTAATCAGTTGATTCGTTAATATAGCCTGCTTCACCTGATTGAACAGTTCTCTCTCCTGCAGAGGGATGCTGCCCCATGGTGAGAAATTGAATTCGATCCAATCCAGCTTGTGATCAAAAAGGGCGGTTAACCGTTGGAGCATATGGGCACTGTTAAGATGGGGGATCGCACTGATGCTGTATAGTCCCATCAAAATTTCATTCTGGTCTTCTTCTGACAACAGGGACTTGTCCATGACATAGTTGTCCATCAGATGGATACCGCCATGCTTGCCGGTCGTTGTATAGACGGGAATGCCCGCAGCACTCAACCGATCGATATCACGATACACCGTGCGTACAGAAATCTCGAACATACGGGCGAGTTCGGGTGCGGTGGCTTTCTTTTTCTCCAATAACAAAAGCAACATTCGAAATAGTCGGTTATTTTCCATGCTCTTATTATACCATGACAATAGGTGTCAGGGTATGGGTGGTACACTGGTGTAAAAGTCTTACCAAGACATTTTGACTCAGTCTTATAATTTGTTCTTCATTTATTGCGAAGTAGTGAAGGGGACGATATCGATTCTGAAGAAACGAAGTGTTCGCATTTATCATGGGATTTTTCCATTTAGAAATGGGAATAAAAGAAATCCGAGGATAACAGCGATCAGAAGAACGATTCGTGACCGGAACGGCTACTCGCATAATATCAAGCACTTTATATCGAAATGAGTTAAATATGAAGGAGGAACTGGTCATGACAATGAAAGAAGGATTTTACTGGGGTGGCGCAACGGCTGCCAATCAATTCGAGGGTGGATGGAACCAGGGTGGCAAAGGGCCAAGCACGTCGGACATGATGACAGGGGGAACTCACACGATTCCACGCCGGATTACGCCTGTATTGGAAGAGGGCACGTATTATCCGAGCCATGAAGCGGTTGATTTTTACGGACATTACAAAGAAGATATTGCCATGATGGCAGAGATGGGCTTCAAAATGTTCCGCATGTCCATCAACTGGTCCCGGATCTATCCGAACGGTTACGATCTGGAGCCAAACGAAGAGGGATTGCAGTTCTACGATAACGTCTTTGCCGAGTTGAAAAAATACAATATTGAGCCGCTCGTAACAATCTCCCATTATGAAACGCCATTTGGTCTGACACAGAAGTATAATGGCTGGGCTTCCCGTGAAGTCATCGACTGTTATATCCGCTATTGTACAACCCTCTTTAATCGATACAAGGATCAGGTCAAATACTGGCTAACGTTCAACGAAATCAACTGTCTGACGATGCCGATGGGTGCTTATATGGCTGCAGGTATTCTGTTTGAAGGTAAAGAGACACTGGTCGACGGAGTGGATGATCCACAGACTCGTTTCCAGGCATTACATCATCAATTCATTGCCAGTGCCAAAGCGGTGAAGCTGGGACATGAAATCAACCCTGATTTTCAGATCGGCTGTATGGTCGCTTTCATGACAACCTATCCAAACACATGTAACCCGGACGACATGTTGCTCGCACAGAAGAAAGACCAAATCTCCAACATGATCTGCGGTGATGTTCAGGTTCGTGGAGCGTATCCTGGATTCGCCAAACGTTTCTTCGCCGAAGAAGGCATCCAGATCGAGATGCAACCAGATGATGAACAGACCCTGCGTGACGGCTGCGTAGACTTCTACTCCTTCAGTTATTACATGTCTTTGGTTGAAAGTGCAGACGAGTCCCTCGAGAGAGCAGAAGGTAATCTGCTTGGCGGTATCAAAAATCCATATCTCGAAGCCTCCGACTGGGGTTGGCAGATTGATCCAAAAGGACTGCGTTACACGCTGAATCATCTGTATGATCGTTATCAGATTCCACTGATGGTGGTTGAGAACGGTCTGGGCGCTGTTGATGTGGTAGAGGAAGATGGCACCATTCAAGATGACTATCGCATTGATTATTTGAAAGGTCACATTGAGCAGATGAAAGAAGCGGTAGCTGACGGCGTAGATCTGATTGCCTACACCATGTGGGGATGTATCGACCTGGTTAGTGCATCCACTGGAGAGATGAAGAAGCGTTATGGCTTCATTCATGTCAATAAAGACAACGACGGTAACGGAGACTTGAGCAGAACACCGAAGAAGAGTTTCCACTGGTACAAAAAAGTTATCGAATCCAATGGTGAAGAGTTATAAATTGGTGTAAAAAAAAACAGATCCGTCTGTTCGCTTAAATGGGACAAGCGGATTCATGTATCTGAACGAGTTCAGGACTACTATAATGAATATAGAAATACCCGGTTATCCTTCAGTTAAGGAAAGCCGGGTATTTCTTTGTGTAAGCGCTGGTGGCGGCTATGCCAGTCTTCTGCTTTGCAGTTGGGACATGCGCTCCAAATGCCGTCGATAAAACCATATACATATGGAGAGCCAGCAACCACTCAAGAAGTATCCGCCTACGATATCACTTGGATAATGCACCCCCAAGTAGATACGACTTATCCCAATGGTAAGTATAAATACGGCGCTGGCAACAATCATCAGCACACGTCCGGTGACGGTGGGTACATGTTTCCAGATTAGAAAGGCCAGTCCACCGTACAGGCTAAATGCTGCCATAGAATGCCCACTGGGGAAGCTATAGCCGCTCACTTCGATAATCCGGTTAATGGTAGGTCTGGCACGCTGGAATACCAGCTTGAGCAATGCATTTAACAGGGTTGAACCTAGGAGCACACAAGCCAGGAAGAGCAGTTCGCGTTTGTGTCGCAGGAAAATGTATAACACAATCATGGCGATGATGGTAATGAAGACCACTGGCATTTCGCTGCCGATCCAGGTGAAAAGGTGCATGAATTGTGTCATACCAGGGGATTCCAACCCCTGAATCCATCCGATTAAGGTATCATCAAATCGATGAATTTGGTTGTCGCTGATGGACAGGGCGATGCTTACAAAAGCGATCATGCATAACGCTGCAACGAGCAGCGGGAATGAGATATTCTTTTTCCAGTTGTGCATCAAATGTTGAGTTCCTCCGTGATGGTTGATTTTTGTAGGTTGTGTCTGCGAATGCGAACATAGCCATATTGGTTTTGTGCTATAATTTTACAATAAATATTGCAGCAATAAAAATATGTAACCTTAACACGGTTGTTTGAGCAGAGAATCTAATAGGGGAGTGGGCGGAATGAAACGACGGTTGGTGATGTGCATGTTGGTCTTACTGTTGGTTATGTCAGGGTTAGCTCTATTTCCCGGAGAGAAAGTGTATGCTTGCAGTTGTGTCGAGAGTGATGCTCAAGAGAGATTGAAGACAAACACAACTGTATTTACAGGAGAAGTGGTGAAGAAGGGACGTTCTCAACAGTCTAAGCATGATGGCTTATTAAGAGAGTATACCTTTGATGTAGATACTGCATGGAAGGGGGTTAATGCCAAAAAGATGAAAATTCTCACGAGTGACGGTGGTTCTGAGTCCTGTGGCATTCAATTTGAAAAGAATCAGTCCTACCTGATCTATGCTTATCAATATGAAGTGGATCATAAGCTTCATACGAATCTGTGCAGTCGCAATGTTCCAATTGAACAAGCCGGAGACGATCTGAAATTGCTGGGTGCGGGAAAGCTTGTAAGTAAAGAAGATTTTGGAGAAACCAATGATGGTGGTGGGCGAAGTGGGCCTCTCTATCTCATCTTATATGGCGGAGTCATTGTATTGGCAGCTTTGGCAGTAGTGTGGACCTGGAGACGAAAGAAAAGAATCTGATTGCAGGTCTGATATAAATTAAACTAAACATTTACACAAAACGGAGAGGACAGAAAGAACCAGAAGAAGCGTAGCGTTCGCCTAAAAGCTTTCTGAAAGAAAGCTGCATCGGAAGCATACGCTATCCCCGGATTTTCCCTTTATAAAAAGGGATCAAAAAAATCTGGGGATAACAGCGATCAGAAGGTTATTCTGTCATCGGAGTGGTCAATGTATATTCTTTAGTTCATTTTTTATAGTTCAGCTGCAACATGTATTCATAAGCTGTGACACCAAATACCCGTTTGAAATGTCGGTTCAGATGGGTCAGATCAACGAATCCGCAATCGGCAACAGCAGCATAGACGTCCTTGTGTGTTTCGATGGATTGACGGGCACGCTCTACTTTGCAGTTTAAGAAAAACTGGTAGGGGGATATGCCTGCATGTGCCTTGAATTCACGGATAAATTGAAACTTGGACATGCCAAATTCGGAGCTTAGGTTGTCCAGCTTGAGCACATCTTCAGTGCTGCAAAACATGATTTCCTTGGCTTTGCGGACCAGATTGTCCTGAGGCAACCAGAGCTTGGTGTCCATCTCCTTCTGAGCCAGCAGGTGAACCAGATCGAAGACCCGTTCGCTGCACTCGGCTTCGTCCTGTCTGAGTTGAACGGCGTCGTTCAGCATCAGGATCTTACGTGCAAGCTCGGGATCATAGACGATGGGACTTCCAAAACGCAATTCCTTTTTGCCTATAATCTCCTCTACCAAATCCGGCTTCAAATACAGCATCACATAGTCAATGCCAGCCTTATCATAGGAACTTCCATCATGGGACTGTTCACGGTTGAACAACATGACACCATTTTGGTGAGACGCCTGATATTGTCCGTCCAGGTTGTATTGTTGAATGCCACGCAGGGTTACGCCAACCGCATACTCTTCATGGCAATGTTTTTTGTATGCAAAATCAGTAAAGCTGGCGGATAGTGCCAGCACGTCTTGCGACTTTTTATAGTTAAACCGTTCCATGCAGCACACCTCCCAAGCTTTAGATTAATCCGGATACTATAATGGCTGAGTATAACAAAAAAAGGGCCATGAGAATACTCAGTAATTTTTGGTGGCGATTCAGCAACGTTTTGAAAACCGTGCCAAAAACAACCCAACTGGAATAGGCCAGGAATCCAATGAAGGTAATTAACACCACGAACAGGAACGAAGAAAATGAACTTTGATAAAAGGGCAATACATAACTTGGAATGACAGTGAAAGTAAACAAGACTACCTTTGGATTCACAAATTGCATGATGAAACCGTTCCAAAATCCGGTAACTTGTTTTGGTGCATCCTCCGTGGTACCCATCTTGTAGATCTGGTACGCCAGATACACCATGTACAGGCCGCCGACAATCTGCATCACCTTCAGAATTCCGGGTAACACTCCCGCAAGAAGCTGATTAAGAAAAGCTGAAGCGGTAAGCAGCAGACCAAATGCCAGCGTAGCTCCCCACACATATTGCATCGTTTGACGTGCCCCAACGTGTTGTACGGAAGAAAGAATTACGATATTGCTGGGGCCGGGGGTGAATGTAACAACGATGCAGTAGATTAAAAAAGATGCAAGATTCATAGTGATGATGCTCTCCTCAGGTTGTAGTTTAGTTCCATGATCATACGTCCAGAGGGAGAAACCATATAGTACATTATTGCAGCAGGTACACCGTTAGCAACAGGAGCTTCCTTTTAAAAGATAAGGGGGAGTTTTCTTTTTGAATGATTGCGTTTACAATTTAAACGAAGTACAAGGTGATCAGACAACTTGAGGAAGTGAACGGAATGAAAAAAATGCTGCTTGTTTACATTTTGCTAATCTCAGCATTTGCGTTGTATGTGTTGAGATTCGAATACACCAGTCAGGTAAACAGTTCTTGGGAGGACCGGGGGCTGCGCGGCGATATCGGAGAGACGTATATCATGATTACATTCCAGTCCGGGCTGGAGTATTGGAAGAGCCCGCTCAAAGGCTTCGAGGATGCCGCGGATGCACTTGGTGTGACCGTAGAATATCGCGGGGCTACCCGGTATGATGCGAAGGAGCAGACCATGGTGATCGAGCAGGCTATCGCTCGTAAACCCGCGGGCATTGCCATATCTGCAATCGATCCACAATCGTTAGTTCCAGCGATTAACAAGGCAATCGACGCAGATATCCCTGTTGTATTATTTGACGCGGATGCACCTGCTAGCCAGGCCTATTCTTTTCTTGGGACAGATAATTACAAGTCAGGTGTAATAGCTGCTGATAAAATGGCTGAACTGCTGGGTCGTGAGGGAGAGGTCGCGGTATTAACCTTGCCTGGGCAACAGAATCATGAAGAGCGCACGAAGGGCTTCCGCGATACGATCAAGGAGAGATACCCTTCCATGCAGATCGTTGAAGTTGCAGACGGACACGGTGATGCGATGGTATCCAGAGATGAAACACAGAGAATGATGAAGGAACATCCCGAGCTGGCGGGTATTTTTGTGACTGAAGCTACTGGAGGGGCAGGAGCGGGGGAAGCCGTTCAAACTGCCGGGGACAGACATCCGTTGCAGATTATTTCGTTTGATACAAATAAGGCTACATTGGATATGATCAAGAACGGTACAATCTCAGCTACGATTGCACAGGGAACCTGGAATATGGGATATTGGTCACTCCAATATCTGTTCCATCTACATCACCAGTTAACGGTTCCTGCCCCATCTTCATCCGGTGAAAATGCACCGCTTCCCGTGATGGTGGACACAGGCATCTCTGTGGTGACACGCTCGGATGTGGATGATTACTATGCCAAATAACAAGGAGGATTTTAAGAGTCCAGGGCATTGGAGCAGGAGAGCGATTCTCTCAACTTTCAGGAACGGGATTCGGCGTTTACGCTTGCGTAATATGCCCCTTCGCTACCAGCTGATGCTGCTTTTTCTGTTATTCGCCATTGTACCTTCCGTAGGACTTGGGTTGCTTGTGAACTGGACGGTGGAGCGGGTAGTTGAGCGACAGGTTGAAGGGCATACCATGCAACTGATTGGCAAAGTGAATGAAGCTCTGAACAGCAAAATGGAAAATTTGCAAAACATGACCTATCTGATTGCATTTGACCCGGATATTGATGCTTTTATGAACGACAAAATGCCACTGAATGATGATGCAGGTATCGAACCGATGAACATGGACACCAATGCCGAAACGGAGCAAAATCGGTTATATGGCATTAAACAAACCTTGCAGGGGTTCACAACATTGTATCCTGAAATCGCCGGGATTGTTCTCGTCAATGCAAGTGGTGACTATATTAGCAACGAGATGTATCCCCGAGCGGAACAGAGTCTGATTCAGGAAAATTGGTATCAAAAAGCTTCGGCCAATCCGGGCATCTTCATGGTGTTGGGTCAGCCGAAAGAGCGTAATCTCACGACACATGTACGGTACAAGGATGATGAGATTGTATCGGTTGCACGTTCCATAACGGATGAAGCGTCAGGGCGTGTGCGAGGCGTTATTATGATTGATCTTAAACTAAGGTCCGTCTCTCAGGCTGCCCGTAATGTAACCTTGGGGAAATCCGGTTATGTGATGGTGACGGATGCAGAAGGTCAAAGTGTATACAAGCCGGAGCACCCGCTAATAGAACACATTCCCACAGACTGGTTCCCCTCCGGTGAGAGTGGAACATTTACCGCCGATACAGAAGGTGGAACGTTATTATTCATGTATCAGTCGTCTACCTTTACGGGTTGGAGAACGGTAGGGGTATTTCCCACAAGAGACTCGATATCCGAAGTACGCCAAATCCAGTTTTACGTGGTTAGCTTTGTATTTGTGGTGTGTTTGTTTGGCCTGAGCGCCTCTTTATGGTTCTCCCGTTCCATTGCTCAGCCCATTTTTCGGCTCATGTCCTACATGCGCAGGGCGGAGACCGGCAATCTCAGACCAGGCCGCTGGAGTGATCGCGCTGACGAGATTGGCATGCTTGGCAACAGTTATAACCGAATGCTGGCACAGATTCGAGAACTGATATCACTTAATGAATTGCGGGAGCGGCAGAAGCGTGACGCTGAGATGCGAAGTTTGCAGGAGCATATCAAACCACACTTTTTGTACAATACCCTGGATACGATTCATTGGATGGCACGCAAAGAGGGTGCAGAAGATGTATCCGGCATGGTAGGCGCGTTATCTCGATTATTTCGCATAGGGCTTAGTAAAGGACAGGATTACATTCCGCTGCATTCCGAGATTGAGCATATGACCAGCTATCTGCAAATTCAGCAGACACGATACCGCGATCGTCTTCAGTATACATTGAATATTCCAGAGGATCTGCGGAACCTTTTTGTGTTAAAGCTGCTGCTTCAGCCCCTAATAGAGAATGCAATCTATCATGGAATCAAGGGCAGACGTGGGCCGGGACACATTCGGGTGGAGGCCAGATTGGAACATAACAGACTGCTGCTGACCGTTCAGGATAATGGAGCAGGAATGTCCAACGAACGGCTTGCCGAGATGCAACAGCTGCTCGAAGCTCCTTTGGCCAGTTTGGAAGCGTCTTCGCCTGGGATGACAGGCAAAAGTTATGGAATGTTGAATGTGCAGGCCCGTCTCCGGCTGTCCTTTGGTGACGAGTACGGTATTGTGCTGGAGAGCCAGGAAGGTGAAGGAACGAGTGTGACCATCATTCATCCGTTGATGCGGGAGCTCCCACCAACCAAGCAAATCAATAACGAAGAGAGGCAGGAGAGTGAATGGGAAAATTCATGAAGTCGACCGTGACAACTTCCACTGAAACAGATGAGACACCCGCTTCAGCCACGGTAATGGAGATTACGCAGGATAGCGATGTGGCGAAGAAATACCGCGTGCTCATCGCTGATGATGAACCGATCATTCGTGAGGGGATTCGAGATGCCATTGACTGGGCAACGCTTGGGATGGAGGTTGTTGGTGAAGCGGAAGATGGCGAGGAAGCGCTGGAACGGGCGGCTGACTTGGGTGTGGATATTGTTCTCGTTGATATGAATATGCCATTCCTGAACGGTATCGAACTAATCCGTGCCCTTCAGCAGAAGTGCCCGGGCTGTCGTTACCTGATCATCTCGGGACATGATGAATTTGCATATGCGCAGGAGGCGGTTCGTCTTGGCGTAGAGGATTACATCTTGAAGCCTGTGCAAGCAGAACAATTATATGCTGCACTTGAGCGATTGCATCAGCGACTTACTGAAGAGCACCAGAGGACGGCATATGTACAACAGGCAGCTCATCAGATTGAACGTAATATCCCGTTGCTTCGCCAGCGATTTATGCTGGAGTGGCTGGAGGGGCAGGCTGAAGGAAGGGATCTGACGGAGCAACTTGTGTTTTTACGGCTGCCCGCCGTCCCACCTGTGCAGATCGGGGTCGTACGCTGGCCTGCCGCTGAAGCTCGTCAGACGATACTGAGAGAGAATGATCGTCAGTTGTTTCTGTTTGCAGTGGAAAATATAATTAGTGAACTGCTGGGGGACGTGCCACATGTCCTGTTTCGGGACGTAAGCGGCTTGATCGGCATGTGTCTGTGGCAGGAAGCTCCTGAAGAAATAGAGTCTCTATTGGAACAACAGATCAGTTCTTGCCTGAATATTGCCATTCATGCTCATGTGGCGACACATGCAGGGACACTGGAAGAAACGCCCGATACGTACCGTCATTGCCGTGAACGGGTTTACGGGGAAGTGCAGTTGTCGCCTCTGGTTCGCCGGGCAAGACAACTTATTCACGAAGAGTATGCCGATCGGGAACTGACGCTGGAATCGCTCGCTTCCCGTCTACAAGTATCTGCTGTATATCTTAGTCGTGTGCTGAAGAAAGAGCTGAATGATTCCTTTGTCACGCTTGTCACGCATGCTCGCATTCGCAAGGCTATACAGCTGTTGGACTCAACAACACTGCCGATCCACACCATAGCTGAGCGTGTAGGTTATGATACCCAGCATTATTTCAGCACTGCGTTTAAGAAAACAATGGGCATTTCACCAGTGCAGTATCGAAAGAACGGGGGGACAGCTTATCATCCTTCCGCGAATTAAATATCGCATTACAGTTGTTCATTCAGACGTGTGATAAATGAGATGGATATGTTCTACTTCGTGTGAAGCGAAGTGGAGCATGTCTTTTTTTGATTCTGGTATGGTTTCTCATGGGTCACACTTGTATTTTAAGCGTTTCCATCAAAAGTTGAATTTTTATAAAAAAGGTTCAAAACGTGCAAAGACCTTGCGGCATCTCGAATGCTACCATTAGTCTCAGACAGGAACAGCAAGCAACAGGATGCACTACATGCATTGTAAGCGTTATCTTATAACTCATTCAGAACCGTATGACGTGAGGAAAGGGGAACTTCATATGAAAAAAGGAGCAATGCTCATCTGGCTTCTGGTGATGACCTTGATGCTCTCGGCCTGCAATCTGGCAGAGAGTGGTCCAGGCAGCAAAGACAAGGGATATGTCGGTATATCGATGCCAACCAAATCATCAGAACGATGGGTGGGAGACGGGGAGAACATGGTCCGTCTGTTTCAGGAGCAGGGGTACAAAACCGATCTTCAGTATGCTGAGGATGTGGTCGAAAATCAGATTTCACAGATTGAAAACATGATCACCAAAGGTGTGGATGTGATGGTCATCGCGTCCGTGGATGGCAACACATTAACGGATGTAATCAAGAAAGCGCATGACGAAGGGATACAAGTGATCTCGTATGATCGGCTCATTCGCAATACGCCATACTTAACCTATTACGCCACGTTCGACAATTTTAAGGTGGGTGTGCTTCAAGCCTCCTACATTGAACAAAAGCTTGGACTCAAGGATGGAAAAGGACCGTATAACATTGAGCTGTTTGGTGGCTCTCCTGATGATAATAACGCCTATTTCTTCTTCGACGGTGCGATGTCTGTGCTGAAGCCGTACATCGATTCCGGCAAACTGGTGGTACGCAGCAAGCAGATGACGATGGCCCAGATTGCGACCTTGCGCTGGGACGGGGCACTGGCCCAGTCACGGATGGATAACCTGCTGAGTGCGTATTACTCGGGTGATAATCTGGATGCAGTATTATCTCCTTATGATGGAATCAGTATTGGTATCATTTCATCCTTGAAAGGGATTGGTTACGGTACTTCGAACAAGCCGCTACCCGTTATTACAGGACAGGATGCAGAACTTGCCTCAATCAAGTCCATTGTGGCCGGGGAACAGACGCAGACGGTGTTCAAGGATACACGGAAGCTAGCGGAGAAGACGGTAGAGATGGCCAATAGTATTTTGCAAGGAAAACAGGCGGAAGTTAATGATACAACATCATATAACAACGGAATTGAGGTTGTTCCGGCGTATCTCTTGGATCCGATCTCAGTGGACCGTACAAATGTGGAGCAGGATATCGTTGGTACACAGTATTACACGAAGGAAGAAATCGGACTGAAATAATAAATGAAAGGAGCACATCCCATGGCCGGAATCATTCTGGAAATGAAAAACATCACCAAAACCTTTCCTGGCGTCAAAGCGCTGGAAAATGTCAATCTGAAAGTCCGTGAAGGCGAAATTCATTCCATATGTGGTGAAAATGGCGCAGGTAAATCTACGTTGATGAAGGTGTTGAGTGGTGTATATCCACATGGCACGTATGAAGGTGACATTTTATTTCAGGGCAAAAATTGTGAGTTCAAGGATATTAAGCAGAGCGAGGATCTGGGAATCGTCATTATCCATCAGGAGTTGGCCCTGATTCCCTACCTTTCAATCGCGGAAAATATATATCTGGGCAATGAGCGTGCCAGCAGAGGAATTGTCAACTGGAAGGAAACTTTTGTAGGTACACGGGAACTGCTCTCGAAGGTGGGACTGAGCGAAAATCCAAACACGCTGGTATCCAGCATCGGGGTAGGCAAGCAGCAACTGGTCGAAATTGCGAAAGCGCTCTCCAAAAAGGTGCGGCTGCTTATTCTGGATGAGCCAACCGCTGCGTTGAACGAGGACGACAGTGAAAACCTGCTGCAATTGATGCTGGAATTCAAGAAACAGGGCATCGCCTGTATCCTGATCTCACACAAGCTGAATGAGGTATCCAAGGTATCCGATTCCGTGACCATTTTACGGGATGGCAAGACGATTGAGACGTTGGATATGAAGAAGGAAAAAGTGACGGAGGACCGGATTATTAGCGGAATGGTAGGACGTGATCTCACCAGCCGTTATCCGGAGCGTCATGCCACCATAGGTGAAGTTATCCTTGAGGTAAAGGACTGGACGGTATATCACGAACATCATGCCGAGCGGAAAGTACTGGATCAGATCCATATGAATATCAGACGTGGTGAGATTGTAGGTATTGCCGGGCTGATGGGCGCTGGGCGTACCGAGCTTGCCATGAGTATCTTTGGCAAATCCTATGGCCGGAATATTTCGGGTCAACTCATTAAGAATGGTAAACCGATCCACAACAATACTGTCACAGAGGCTATTCAGAACGGTTTTGCTTATGTGACAGAAGACCGCAAGGAATACGGACTCATTCTGATGGATGACATCAAGCGCAATATTTCCTTGACGGGTCTGAGCAAGCTGACGCGAAACGCAGTAGTGAACGAGCGTGAAGAAGTACTGGTAGCAGAAAAGATGAAGAAAAGCATGAACATCAAAGCACCAAGTATTTTGCAGAAGACCGGTAATCTGAGTGGAGGCAACCAGCAAAAAGTGGTGCTCAGCAAATGGATTTTTGCCGGACCAGATATTCTTATCCTGGATGAACCTACCCGCGGTATTGATGTGGGAGCAAAATTCGAAATCTATACGATCATTCATCGGCTTGCTGCTGAAGGCAAGGGTGTACTGGTAATCTCATCCGAGCTTCCGGAGGTTCTTGGCCTGTGTGACCGGATCTATGTGATGAATGCCGGACGAATCACCGGTGAAGTCAGCCGGGAGCAAGCATCGCAGGAAACGTTGATGAGATATATGACCAAGTCTGGAGGCGGCAAGCATGGAAATGATAACAAAACTGTTCAAAAATAATATCCGTCAATACGGCATGATTATTGCCTTGGTTGTGATTATGCTTTTGTTCGAGGTACTTACAGGCGGGCTGTTGCTCAAGCCGATTAATATTACAAATTTGATTTTGCAGAACAGTTACATTTTGGTGCTGGCGATCGGAATGGTGCTGGTCATCATTACCGGGCATATTGACCTGTCTGTTGGTTCCATTGCAGCCTTTGTTGGTGCCGTTGCTGCGATTATGATGGTTGATTGGCAGCTTCCGGCTTGGCTTGCAGTCATCGCTTCCTTGCTGGTTGGAGCTTTGATCGGTGCATGGCAAGGCTTCTGGATCGCCTATGTGCGGATTCCGGCATTTATCGTGACGCTGGCAGGGATGTTACTGTTCCGCGGCTTGACGATGATCGTGCTGGAGGGGCAATCGATCTCTCCTTTCCCGGGTGGTTTCCAGAAAATAAGCTCTGGCTTCCTGGCGGACATTCAATTCTCAGGTTTTGGTCTGGTATCTATCATTGTGGGTCTTGTGCTCACCGTTTGGTACATTGTCAATGAACTGCGGGAACGCCGTTCCCAGCGAAAATATGGATTTGAAGTCGTGTCACAGGGACTGTTTTTGCTCAAGTTGATTGTGGTGGCTGTTGTGACAAATCTGTTTACGTTTGTACTCGCAAGTTATGCAGGTATTCCGAATATCCTGGTCCTGCTGTTTGTCCTGATCGTTGTGTACTCCTTCGTTATGAATCGTACTGTCATGGGACGGCATGTGTATGCGCTTGGAGGTAATGAGAAGGCCGCAGGTCTGTCTGGGGTCAAAACAAAAAAGGTAACCTTCTGGGTTTTCGTAAACATGGGTACACTTGCCGCGGTATCCGGGTTGATCTTCGCCGCACGTCTGAATGCAGCTACGCCAAGAGCGGGTACCAACTTCGAGCTGGATGCCATTGCGGCCTGCTTCATCGGTGGTGCTTCCGCTTCAGGGGGCATAGGTACGGTATTTGGTGCCATCATCGGTGGTTTGGTTATGGGTGTGCTGAATAACGGGATGTCCCTGATTGGTCTCGGTATTGACTGGCAGCAGGGAATTAAGGGATTGGTACTACTGCTCGCTGTAGCGTTTGATATCTATAATAAAAATAAAAGATCAGCGTAACACTGGATAAAATGAAAAAACAGACCTTGATCTCAGGATCAGGTCTGTTTTGCTGTATGCCCAACTTATTTACATCAAGGCATCGAGGAAACGTGTGGCGATGCCAAAATAGATAAACAGGGACAAGATATCATTCAATGTGGTGATTAACGGGCCAGAGGCAACAGCCGGGTCGACTTTGAAACGACTAAGCAGAAGCGGGATGCATGTACCGGTCAGTGTACCAATGACAAGAGTGAGGAACAGAGATACCCCTATAATGGCGCCCAGCAGCCAGTCCCCTTGCCAGAAATAAGCGATGACAGTAATCAGCAATCCACATACCAAGCCAATCATTATGCCTACCTTGATCTCCCGACCAATCAGTGCGAGTACGGTGGCTTTGTCGAGTTTGCGTCCGATCAGTCCGCGTACCACAACAGCCAGAGACTGCGTTCCTGTGTTACCTGTCATACCTGCAATCATCGGCATGAAAAATGCCAGTGCTACAACCTGATTCAATGTATCCTCGAAAAAATCCACGATACTTCCCGAGATTAATCCAATCAAGAGAAGCAATATGAGCCAGGGAAGCCTGCGTGTGACGGCCACAAGTGGTTTGGTATCAAAGTCGATATCCTTGCTGCCGCCCCCCATCTTGGCCAAATCTTCACTGGCTTCATCCATAATAATATCGATGACATCATCCATCTGAATGATACCGCATAACCTGTGATTTTCATCCACCACCGGAAGTGCAATAAACTCATAACGCTGTAGAAGCTGTGCTGCTTCTTCCTGGTCCATATCTACCGTTGCATGGATCACCCGCCGGGTCATCAGTTCTTCAACCTGGGTCTTATCGTCAGCCAAGGCAAGAGATCGATAACTCACAACACCGACCAGTTTGCCTTCATCATCGGTCACATAGAGGTAACTGGAGGGGGAGATATGCATGGTGCCTTGCGATTGCCGTAGGGCTTCCTTTGCTGTCTCGTGGGAGAGCAGGGTCCGGTACCGATCTGTCATGATGCGTCCTGCCGTCTCCGGCGGGTAATTAAGCACGGATCGGATAATGGCAGAGTGATCCAGATTCATGTTGGACAGCAATTCTTCTCTGCGTTTGGCGGGTAAATCGTGCATGAACCGAATCAGATCACTTTTGTCCATCTGCTGCATGACTTCAAGTGTTCGTTCCGGCCCAAGTCGTTCAAACAGTTGAATCTGTTCGTGCAGCTTCAAGGTCTCGGCGAGATCCGCCAGAGCATCGGGTTTGAACAGGAGCAGAAACCGATTGGTTTCTTCTTCAGGGAACTTTTTATATACAAGTGAGAGGTCGTAGGGATGCAGTTCTTTCACCAATTTATAGAAATCGGGAAGGTTCTGGGATTGTACATGTTGCACGAGTTGTTCGGTGATCTCCTCCACGGAGAAATCTTTCTTGGTATGAGGTCCGTTCATATCGACACTCCTTTCTATTCGGTCAGCTTCATATTTTTAAACGAAATAGGTTGGCGGTTAAACAAATGGAGAAAAAGAGAATACCCAAAATGATATTGTAATCTTGCTCAAACATTCGATATGGGCTTACAAACATTCGCTGCAAGGATATACTTGTTGTACAGCAACAGACGAGGAGGACATGCGCTAGTGGAAGTAGATATCAGAACACAATTGCTCAGCATGGTTGAGCCGGAGTATCAGAAATTCTCGGCTGCACTTATTCCCAACATCACGAATGTACTTGGTGTAAGGTTGCCAGCCTTACGAAAAATTGCCAAGCAGCTTGCCGCCGGGGACTGGCGCACGTATCTGGAAACGGCAGAGGATGAATATTTTGAAGAAGTGATGTTGCAAGCAATGGTCATTGGACATGTACAGGCTGATCTGGACGAACTGTTAAAGGCTATTGAAACATTTGTACCGAAGATTGACAACTGGTCGGTGTGTGACAGCTTCTGTGCGGGACTGAAATATACGAAGGTCCATTCGGAGCCCATGTGGGCGTTCTTGCAGCCGTATCTAAGATCAGATCAGGAATATGAAATCCGGTTTGGTGTGGTAATGCTGTTGAATTTTTATCTGAATGAGCGATATATCGATCAGGTTCTATCCGCATTGGATCAGATTAGACACGAGGCGTATTATGTGAAAATGGCAGTGGCTTGGGCCATCTCAATGGCTTATGTGAAACAACCTGAGGTGACTATGCGTTATCTAAAGGATAATACCTTGGACGATTTTACGTATAATAAGGCACTTCAGAAAATCACGGAATCTTATCGCGTTGATCCGGAGAGCAAGCAGATCATCCGCAGTATGAAACGTAAGGTGAAGAGGCAGGTTACCTCTTAGTCCTAACTTGAAGCATTCCACCGGGGAGAGGGCGATAAACGAATGAGAAATAAGTTGATGTACACCACGATGCAGTTGGACGGTCGTCCATGGGTGCTGCTCGCTACGGAACAGGGATTGTGCCGAGTGGTTATGCCCAACGAAACATTGGAAGATTGGAACGGCTGGATACAAAAAGTTGCACCTGGCGTGGAACTGGAAGAGAACGAGGATGCTCTGAAACAAACAGGTATGATGAACTGGTTGCAGTCCTATTTTGCAGGAGAGCCCATGACTTATACAGAAGCGATCCCACTGGACTTGATCGGAACGAACTTCCAGCAGGAGGTATGGAGAGAGTTAGGGCGTGTGCCTTACGGTGAAATTCGGACCTATGGTGACATTGCCGCTGCGATTGGAAGACCTTCGGCTGTGCGAGCGGTTGGTGCTGCAAATGGAGCCAATCCAATTCCGGTTCTGCTACCGTGCCACCGCATTATTGGGGCTAATCGCAAGCTGACCGGGTTCCGGGGAGGCCTGGAGATGAAGCGCAGACTGCTGGATATCGAACAGATTGAAGGCGTGACCGATGGAGGGCATGCGCGGTTTCATTTTTAATAGACTCGCGTAATCAAGAAGATTAAGGTGAGTGGACGGGGCAGGCACGTATTGTGCCTGTTTTTTGCATGTATATAATGTAGCGTAATACAAACGTTCCGCATATGGAACACCAACGTTTTACGTATTTTTGCCCGGTGAAACCGTATGGTACCATGGATCATAGATCAATCGGTATCCGGGGGACGTAATGCCGGGTAAGAAAAGAGGGAGACATGATGAAACAGGCTTATTGGTTAACAAACGTGACTGTGGAGCGGAGTTATATTCGGGAGGGGGAACAGGTGACGGGGACACGGACAAGCTCCGCTCATCTGCGGATTAAAGATGGAGTGATCGCGGAGATTGTGGAAGGAAACAAACCGTTGTCTAGCGATCTACCACAAGTAGATGGCAAGGGACTTCTGCTGTTACCTTCGTTCGAGGAGGCACATATTCATCTGGATAAAACCTACTACGATGGGCCGTGGAGAGCCGTTAAGCGTATCTCCAGTATTTTCGAACGTATCGAAGAAGAAAAGGTTCTGTTGCCCAAACTGCTACCAGATGCCCAGCGTCAAGCGGAGAGTATTCTGACCTTGATCCAGGGGTACGGCTCCACTCATGTACGTAGTCATTGCAATATTGAACCTGTCAGTGGCTTGAAAAGACTGGAAGCGACGCGGCAGGCTCTGGAATCATTCTCGGGCAAAATCTCTTCCGAGATCGTGGCTTTCCCGCAGCATGGACTTCTTCGCTCCCATTCAGTGGAGCTTATGGGCCAAGCGATGAAGGAAGGGGCAACACATGTGGGCGGACTTGATCCCCATACGGTGGACGAACAGATTGAGAAATCACTGAACGCCATGGTTGAACTGGCTGTTCAGCACCAGGCGGGCATCGATATTCATTTGCATGATGGCGGGCAGGCCGGCAAACAAACGCTGCTGGAACTCGCGAATCTGACCGAAGCCGCAGGGCTTCAGGGTAAAGTTACGGTAAGTCATGCGTTCTGGTTCGGCGGCGCAGACCAGCAGGAAGCAGAAGATATGGCGCAGCGAATGGCCTCGCTTGGGATGAGCATTGCTTCCACGGTGCCCATTGGCAGAACGATGATGCCTCTTCCAATGCTCCGCCGTATGGGTGTGAACGTGAAGCTGGCCACAGACAGCTTGACGGATCATTGGTCTCCTTTTGGCAATGGGGATATGCTTGAGAAAGCGGGACGATTCGCAGAACTGTACGGATATAGTGACGAACTGTCCTTGTCTCAATCTTTGGCATGGGTAACAGGAGGGATTACACCACTGGATTCACAAGGGGAGCAAGTCTGGCCGAAGGTAGGCGACACCGCGAGTTTTGTATTGGTGCATGCGAGTTGTTCGGCGCAAGCCGTTGCGCGGCGATCTGCGCGGCAAGCTGTATGGTACATGGGGCAATTAGTCAGCGGATCAACAACGGATTGAGGAAAATAGAACAGGTGTAGCCACGGGAAACCGTGGTTTTTTGGCATGGGAGAAAAAGAGGAAGGAACTGTTCGCATATACCACATTTTGGGTTATGATGGACGTAGTTAATGAAGGGGGCAATTCCAATGAAGATTGAATATGCAACGGAAGCCGACTATGACTATATCATTGAAAGAGATCGGCATATCCATCAGCCACTTGTGAAAACGAAGATTAGTGAGAAAGAAATATTCATCCTATGGGACGAGGACGAGGGATCAAGAGTTGGATGGATGAGGTACGGTTACTTTTGGGACAACCTTCCCTTCATGAATATGATCTGGATTGATGAACCCTATCGAAACGGCGGATATGGCAAAAAAGTGGTGCATCACTGGGAAAATTTAATGAAGCAACAAGGCTTTGATACGGTGATGACTTCAACGCAATCAGACGAACATGCCCAACATTTCTATCGAAAGCTGGGGTATGTTGATGCTGGGGCTCTGTTGCTCGATACACAACCTTTGGAGATTATATTGACCAAGAAAATTTAGTGGATAAACCTCAAGGAGGGGGAGTTTGATGATAAGAGAAGCGGAAGCTAGAGATGCAGCAGTTATCGAAAGGTTGTATAAAGAATTATTGCCAAACAACTTAAACACGAAGGTACTGGCAGAACGGATTGAAGAGGTTCGGAATAATCCAAACAGTTTTTTGTTTGTGTATCAAATAGGTGATCAGGTGATCGGCACGGCTCATTTACATATTTGTCTGGATGCTTTGGTGGAAAATAGACCATTCGGCGTAGTTGAGCGGGTTATCATTACGGAACATGTGCAGAGCAAGGGATATGGGTCTGAATTGATGAAACATATAGAGCATGTATGTGAGCAGAAAAATTGTGTGAAGGTGTTTCTTACGAGCGGATCATCCAGAAACGAAGCACATCACTTTTATACAAAATTGGGGTACAACGGAGAATCCAGCAAGGCATTTAAAAAGTATTTATAACTTATAACATTCATCAACGAAAAGGAAGTAGAAGCAAAGAAATGAAAGATAACAAACATCCGGTTCAAGATGTCCGACTCATCGTTACTTTGCTCGTGGCTACTTTATGTTGTCTAGGTGTTGTGATGTATTTACGTGCTCAAACAGATACGAATATGTATCGATTTTTAAGTTGGGATATGTTCCTGGCATGGGTACCATTCATCATCTCATCCTGCATTAGATACATGTTTAATAAGAAATTAACCACAACGAGCATGATATGTATGGGGCTGATGTATGGAGTATGGCTCTTTTTTCTGCCCAATGCGGCCTACCTTTTTACGGAGATTCTGCATTCATTCAGATATTTTGATGCTCAAGGGGAAGTTAGATTTTGGGTTAATATTGATTTTTGGTATGGACTCACCCTGACGTTTGCCGTAGCGATCATCGGATTGCTGCTCTCGACTTGTTCGATCATTCAGATCCACGAAATGTTAAACAAATTAATAAATAAGTACATTAGTATGATGGTTGTCGGTGTTATTTTGCTATTGAGCAGTATAGGGGTCTACATTGGTAGATTTAATCGGTGGAATTCGTGGGATGTATTATCCCGACCTGGGAAGATCTTTGTGGATCTTGTGAATGATTTTAATGCAGCGAACAGCATAATGGTTGAGTTTGTCGCCATTGTATTTACGGTTCAACTTTTTGGATACGTTATTATATCCTTGCTAACCGCAAGGTCTGGCAGTTCATCTTCATTGGAAAGGGCAAAGGATCTGAAATTATGAAGGCGATAACGCAGGAAATTACGGAAGAATTGTTGGCTGTGATGGATATGTACCAAAAAAATCGCGCGGCAATTGATCGACCAACTGATACTGGAAACCGATCAGCCTGATCGGGCGGAAATCCTCGCAGGTGCGTACCATCTGCTGACCAATGCGGATGTAATCCACGGAGAAGAAGAATTAACGGGAAATTGGTATTTTGATGTTCACGGCGAGCACTGTATGTTCAAGAATACAGAAACAGGGCAGACATTAGAGGTTTTCCTTGGTAGTCTTCGTATTTCGAGAATCCGTTTAAGGACATGTTGGATTTCTTCGAACGTATGGAAGCACAGCAGGTGTTAATTCATGTTCACGGGGTGGCGTATAGAAAAATGATTTGATTGTTTTTCATTTAATTAGAATTAAGGAGGAATGACGTATGGGGTTAACTGAGTGGTCTACAGATATTCTTCAATATGATCTGTCGGATGAATATTCGATTCGCAAAGCTGATTTTGCCGAATGGGGATTATATTGCACGGTTTATTATGATATGCGTTATGTCGGATTTTTCAGAGAAGAAGAGTTCAGTTCTTCCAAGATCAGTGCGTACTGGATTTACAAAGGTGAAAGCAAAATAGGTGGCGTGAGAATGGAGCCTAACCGGATGTATCATTTATTTTTTGTCCCGCCATTCCAGCAGTGCTTTGAGGTATTGAAGCTTCTGAAGCATAAATTATTACAGTGGTCGGATCGCAGCAAACGTATTCTGACCTTTGAGATTCTTCCAGACCAAGTCGATCTATATGCAAGAGCTGGATTCTGGCCAGTGGAGTTCAGATGTCGCTGGATGCAGCGGCCTACAGATCATTTTGAGATCGAGTGGGACAGCAGGGTAACCGTGAAGAGTCCAGAGATTATTGAAAGTGAAACCGGAAATAGAAAATATGCGAATGAAGATGAGATTGCTCAATGTGACCTGGAGAGTTTTGCAGGAAGTCTTGAAGCTACACGAAGAAAACATACCACGTACGCAGATTTTATTCCAAATGATGACCCTAATTATACGAATGAGATTCTAACTCAGGCATCTACACTTTTATACGATAAGGAAACGGGGCAGCTTATTGCCAACTGTCGTCTTTGTCTGCAGGATAATCAGGCTGCCGTATACAGCATAGGGGTTCGGCCGGCCTATAGAGGAAGAGGGCTGGCTACACTGATGTTACAGAGAGCATTGAATGCGCTTAAGGGTGAGTATCCCGTTCTACGATTGTATGTGATGCAAGGAAATGATGCGGAGTCCGTGTATCTGAATCTGGGCTTTATTCCGGGTGTGCAGGAGATTCAGACGATGTATATTCCTGAGGAGGAATCACAATGAAGGTTGCCCTTTATTTTGAAGGCCATGGAAATCAGTTGGAGAGAGAGGATATAGGGGACAGTGAACGTTCGTAGAACGTGTTCTGATTTGGAAAGGAGAGATGTACATGGGAATGATCATTATGTTGGTGGTGTATCTGTTCCTCGGTATTTATGTTGTGAAAGTTGGAATAGATAACTCAAAAAATAGCCAGCACACCAAAGAAATATTATCAGAATTAAGGGAAATTAAGGACCTGTTGAAAGAACGAGGGTAAAGATTGATTAGGCTTGTGCTTCAAAATTAGCTGAGGAACAGCATTTCCGATGTATCCCTCTCCTGCAGGTCAGGAAAGGGATGGATTCCTGTGCAGTGAGCCGAATTAACTCAATACACGAATAACAATATCCTGATCATGGTTACCAAAACCGGCACCATAGATCGTTAATCCCCCTACGTTGGGGCTTTCCTCGTCAACTGTGAAGCGAAGCGTCCAGAACGGTTCGCTAAGCTTAATATCCGCGAGAGTAACGTCTGACATCCGCTCACCATCCATATACGTACCGGAGGCATCAATGCGGATGGTCTTCAATAATCCATACTGATTCACATTGCGATGCCACCATTCCGGCGTATATTTGCCGCGTGCTGCTCTGCCAAAGTCGGCAGGGCTTGTCCACGTTCCAAGTGAAATGCCATTGAAGGTGAAACGAATATCCGAAGGCCAATGATCTCGCAATCCCGGAGCTTCAGACGCCAGTTCCATCGAAATTTCAATAGCATCAGTTGTCTGATCCGGTAGTACAAAGTTAGGTGTTTTATATTCAACATAGCCCTTCCCAAACCACAAGATAGCGGCGTGAACACGTTCAGGATCAAGGAAGTAACGTGGATCGTCCCATACGCCGATTTCTTTCTCAAGTGTTCCTAGCCCACAGGTAGGGTGAATATCAAAAGCAGTGTAGTGTCCCACGGCTATCGTCTGTTCTCTGGTTCGTGAAGTTTGGCTTGGGGATGGCAGCTCGATCTCAATCTGATTTTGCTTGAGGTAACATAATTTGTGCGTCCCTCCGTTTATCCGAACTCGTCTGCTCCCAATTAGACCCGCATCCTCCAGTTTGCGAATATGCATCGTGACAATGGAGGGGCTAAGCTCTAGGGCTGCCGCAATATCCTTCACATTCATTTCGCGATCTGCAATCATATCCATGATTCTCCATCTGACTTCGCTTGCCAGCGCCTCATATAAAGGAAGGAACTGGGGCTCCCCATTTGCTTTGATCATCTCTACAACTCCCTACCCTCAATCTTCTAAAATCACATATATATTAATTTAATGAAATTAACTCCAAGATGCAATCCAGATTCATTGCAAGTTAATGCCCGATGGTGTTTAATTTTTGTAGTTGTTACCAAGTTGAATTCTTATATATGTGAATTTTATAATAAGAGATGGAGTGGAGTAATGAAATACAATAACCCTGTTGTGAAAGGTTTTTATCCAGACCCTAGTGTGATTAAGGTGTACGATACCTACTATATGGTGTGTAGTTCTTTTCAATATTTTCCGGGCGTACCGCTCTTTGAAAGCAAGGATTTGCTGAATTGGAAGCAGATTGGTCACTGCCTGACTCGTAAAAGCCAGATTCAGCTCGAGACGGTGAATAGCTCCGGGGGTGTATTTGCCCCAACCATCAGGCACAATAACGGGCGTTTTTATATGGTCACAACGAATGATACGACGCATCAGAATTTCTATGTCTGGACGGACGATATCTACGGAGAATGGTCTGAGCCTATTTATGTGGATCAAGGCGGGATTGATCCCGATTTGTATTTTGAAGATGGAAAAACCTTGTTTATGAGTAACGGGGTGGATGATGAAGGCATTGGCGGAATTGTTCAGTGTGAGCTTGAAATTGAAACTGGCCGCAAACTGACCCCGAGTCGTTCGATATGGAACGGAACAGGTGGACGATATCTGGAAAGTCCGCATCTCTATAAAATGAACGGTTACTACTACCTGCTTGCAGCCGAAGGCGGCACCGAGTATGGTCACATGGTAACGTATGCCCGGGGAACTTCGTCTTCAGGACCGTTCGAGGCCTATGCGAAAAATCCAGTTCTAACCAACCGTAATCTGGGCGGATATGAGCTCCAGGGAGTAGGGCATGGTGATGTGGTTCAGGATGATCGGGGGAACTGGTGGCTCTTTCACCTGGGATTCCGACAGATTGGCAGATGGGCTACATACCATCATCTGGGCCGAGAAGTATTTCTGACTCCAATTACGTTTGGTGAAGACGGATGGTTTACAGCCGGGCATGAAGGCACAACACTGACGAGTTTTGAGACCAATCGTATCCCGGATACGGTGATCCAGCAGGATAAGAAGAATTATACGTTTGAAAATACAGACTGGAACCTCGACTGGTGTTATCTTCGTCATCCAAATACAGAGCATTACCAGCTCGAATCAGACAAGCTTACGCTAACAGGAACCGATGTAACGCTGGACGTTCCGGCATCCCCGACGTTCATCGGGCTACGTCAAAAAGACTTTAATGCAACAATTTCAGTTGATATTAGTCTGACGATTGGAGAAGCCGGCATCACGATCTACATGGATGAGAATCATCATTATGAAGTGGCTATTCGTCAGGAGCAGGACGGTTATAAGGTGGTCGAGCGTCTAAATATCGGTGATATCAAATCGATAGAACATGAAGTGGATCTGGGAAATAAACAGCATGCAACGCTGGTGATCCGCTCAAGTCAGGAACGCTACAGTTTCCTGATTCAAACAGATGGTGAAGAGATTCTGCTGGGCACGGCACAGACGAGATACCTTTCTTCGGAGGTGGCAGGAGGTTTTACAGGTGTACTTATTGGGTTATACGCGAGCGGGCAAGATGCTTCAGCTGAGTTTACAAATTTCAAATGTGAATATCATTAAGAAGTGAAGGGGAGGACCTAATGGTCCTTCTCTTTTTTTTGATTTGTGTCAAAATATAGATAAATTAATAAATGCGAATAGAAGAGAGGTATGCAAACGTGAAGGTACATTATAAAATGCCAGAATCCTTAGAAGGCATCGTTCGAATAGATAAGGAACTACGTAAACAACATGATGCGACCCTTCATGACTATGTGGGGTTTTATATTAGTTTTAACAATGATGATGATAGATACTATTGTACGCCAGATGATGCCATCATATTTGGAAGAACAGGGGCAGATGGTGACCATTTTGCTTTTTTCACATTTAACAGATCCATTAGTGATTTGGAAGAAGCTCCGGTTATCTTTATCCAACCTACGGCGTTTGGTAATCAAGTAACTTTAGTTGCCAGAAACTTTAAGGATTTTGTAGCATTATTTATTAATCTTAAGGAAGTATATGTTTTGGAGAGATTTCGATTTTATAAGAACAAATTAGATTTTATGAATGACTATAACGATAACTATATGGAAGATATAAGGATGAGAGAGAGTGATTATAATTTAATTATTGAACTGTTAAAAGAGAATATTAAAGGGATAACAGAAATTGATGATGTGTACGAATACATGATTGAATCCCAAAAACAAATAGAACTAGGGATAAACAATGATGATTTTGCATGATATCAATATGGCATCACTAAATAATCTACATGTAACAAAAGGTTAAAAGAACGTGTTATTTAATTATATAGCTTGATTAGATAACAAGGAGGAGTTGTATGGAGGATCAATGGAGAATTGCAAAGTATGATCCGGCATGGCGTGATTTGTTTCTCGAAACGGGTTCGAAATTAAGAGAAGCGTTAGGAGAAAAGGCCGTGCGGATTGACCATGTTGGGTCCACTTCAATTGTTGGAATAGACGCCAAACCTATCATAGATATACAAATATCTGTTTCTAATTATGAGAATCTGTTGGACTACAAACGTGAGATCGAAACCGTCGGATTTGTATTCAGAGCAGAAAATCCAGATAAGACTAAACGTTACTTTCGGGAAGTGCCCGGAAGCAGAAGGATACATATACACGTTAGACAGGCAGGCAGTTTCTCCGAGCAGATGACCTTGCTGTTCAGAGACTATTTAAGGGAGCATCCAGAAGATTGTTTGAACTATGCAGAAGAAAAGCACAGACTTATGTCACTGTATAAAGATCAGCGTCCCAAATATGTTGAAGGAAAAGGACCAATGGTGTGGAGCATATTACAGAGAGCGCATCGTTGGTCTCAAGATATCGGATGGCAACCGGCAAAATCTGACGCATGAGCACATCCAATGAATAGAGATAACTGTATTGGAGTGATGAGATGAACATGGGAAGAAAGCTGATGACAACCGTTCTAACCATCATTTGTTTTACTTTGGCTGCAAGTCTCATATCGATGAATGAATCCTACAGTTTTGATTTTTATATTCTTATTTATCTGGTATACGCGACTCCCTTGATCCTGTTGATCGGGCTACCTTTATCGATATTGCTGGACTACCTGCTCAGCCGAATACAATTCTCTAATCATGTGTTGTATCTAAGTACGAGGATATTAGGCTATGCATGTGCTGGAGTTTTAGGCATGTACATCTATTATCTGGTCATGGGCGCAGGAGAAGCAATCTTGGATTTCAAAGAGACGTTAGTTCTGACCTTATTTGGCGTTCTTGCCGCTATCCTATTTGTACTGATTGATATGGGATTGGAAGTTTTGTTAAAGGTACGAAGAAAAAAGAGTTGAATTAAATTGATTTGTCAGGAGGAAAGCAAAATGACAACGCATTGTGCACTTCTCATCATTGACGTACAGGTAGCGATGTTTGATGAAGCAGATCCCGTATATCAGGGGGAACGATTGCTTCAGAAGATCCAGGTGTTAATTGCCAGGGCCCGTGAAGCAGGGCATTCCATCATATATATCCAGCACTGCGAAGGGGCAGGCAGTCCACTGGAACGAGGAACTCCGGGATGGGTCATTCATCCGTCCATTACACCTAGTGCTGGTGACCTTGTGATCGAAAAAGAGAAACCGGATTAATTTCACGAAACCAATCTGCATCTGAAATTGCAAGAAAACGGCGTGACGGAGTTGATACTCGCGGGAATGCAGACCGAGGTATGTGTAGACACGACTTGCCGCAGAGCCTACAGTCTGGGATACACGGTCAATCTGGTTCAAGATGCGCACAGCACATGGAATTCAAAGACGCTTCAAGCGGAGCAGATTATTGAACATCACAATACGGTACTGAGACTGTTTGCCAACGTGGTGGATACGAAGAATGCGCTGTAATGCTAGGAAAACGTAGGCGATTCTGGTTTTTCATAGGTGCGGCAATCATGTTTTTGTATTTTCTAATCACGAGTAACCCTGATCCAAATAAGCCGATTTCGAGAAATCAAGTGATAAGCACAGAGATGAGCATAGTCGTGTACACCAGGACAGGCGACGGTGGAGGACACGTTAGTATTGATAATGTTACGTTAAGTAAAGAAGACATTAGCCGTATAGTCGGCTGGCTGAATGCAGCCCCGGAATCGGCCAAAATACCAGTAGATGATGTCACAGGAAGTATTAGTGCAGGAATTGCTTTGAGATTAAAGCATAACGCTGAAGTTACAATTCAATACAATCGGAAACAGATTATTGTATCCACAAAAAGCAGATTTAATAGAGATTCGAAATATATACTTGATCAAAAGGACTTAAGAGACTTTTTGGATCAAAAGTTGAAGGGAACGTACTTTGGAAAAGATCCGGAGGATTAGGGGGAAGAGGTATTGACGATTAACAAAAGAATAATGAATCTATCAGCCTGGCTTGCTGTATTAGCCATGCTATGTATTCCTGGAACTTTACATACTGAAGATGGACCGCTTCGAACAGAGTATGGTTTCCCGATCCGATTCTTTACGGATTATCATTATGCTAATTCAGAGGGAACAATCTGGTTTATATCTGGTATCTATTTAAATGTACTTCTATATTTGTTCAATGTCCTGTTTATTTATGCAGGAATTCATGTAATCTTGTATATAAAAAAGAAATTAACTAAATAAATTGAACTGAATATTTACACAAAACGGAGAGGACAGAAAGGACCTGAAGAAGCGGAGTGTTCGCCTTTATCCCCGGATTTTAACTTTATAAAAGGAATCAAAAAAATCTGGGGATAACAGCGATCGGAAGGTTGTTCTGTCATCGGAGTGGTAAGTGTAAATATTCAATAGTGCAACTTTATATAGAATATAAAGATGGAGTGATTACGATGAAACAACTTCCAGTAGAATGGAAGTCAGACCGACTTATTGTCTCGAATGTGGAAGAATCTGATATTCCTGAACTTGAGTCCATATATGAGACCAGTCGGTACTTGCATCAATGGGATGGACAAGAGCATGATCGGAACTATGTGAAAGAATGTTTTGAAGAAGGCCACCTTCCGCCAGGAGGCAGGCTGGAGAATTATCGAATTCAATCCATTCGCACGAATGAGGATGACCGCTATATTGGTTTGTTAAGTGTGTACCATGGGTATCCCTCCGAGGATTCAATCTATCTCGAATTTTTATATATCCAGAGCGAGATCCAGAAGCAGGGATATGGACAAGAATTAATTCAGGCGTTGACTCGTCAATTTTCCGAACTTGGTTACAAGGAAATTCGAATCAACGTAGCGCTGAAAAATTGGCCTGCATTACGCTTCTGGATCAAATCCGGATTCAATCAGATTAGTAGAATTTATGGTGATTTTGAACATTCGGAGGATACCTTTGCCAATACAGAATTGATCAAATCTCTCTGAAAAATATGCTGATAAAGGGGAATATACCAATGGAAACATTCTTTCGTTATAACTGGATGGTACGTGAGCAATGGTATGCGTGGTGTGAAGATGTATCGCTTGAAGAATTGATTCGGCCTCGCACAGGCGGAGTAGGCAACATATTAGAAACATTATTTCATATCATTGATGTAGAGTGGAGCTGGCTTCAGTTGCTTCAGGGCAAACCGGATGATGCAGAAGATTTTGCAAAATACCAGAATCTTGAGGCGGTAAGGCGATTGGATCGCAAGTTACGTCCTGATGTGGAGGCATTTGTTACAGCCTGGGATTCGAGTATGGAAAAAAGAGCTTATATCGATCATCGCTCAGCCAGCAAGGCCAGTACAGATTCATGGGGAGAAGTTATGCGACATGTGATCGCCCATGAGATTCACCATATGGGACAGTTATCCGTATGGGCGAGAGAATTGGGCAAGCAGCCGGTATCCGCCAATGTCATTGGCAAAGGCCTGATTATACCTGACTAACCAGGAGAGGCGTTCATAACACGGAAGAAGGGGAAACGATGACAATACAACTTAGCCAGATGAATTGGATAGAACTGGATGAACGTATCCAGCAGGTGATTGAACAGGAGTATCAGATCATTTCCTTGCCACCTGGACTGGAAGCCAGTGTGATGAGAATTGAAACGGAAGATCAGCGGTACGTATTGAAAGTCTGGGACAAGGATTCCAAACCGGATATCGCCAGACAATATCGATTATTGTCCAAGCTTTATCAAAGTGGAATTCGTGTTTCCAAACCCTACGGTTGGGGATTAGACGAGCAAGATAATCAAGTGCTGTTAACGAGCTGTGATGGAAAGCCCGTTACCCAATTAACACAAACCAAACTGACACATTTGGCTGAGCGATTAATGGAGGTCCATCGTTATCCTGTGAATGAAGTGGGAGCTGGAGAAGATGGAGAATACATATCCAGATATAATTTTGTTGAATACTTTTTTCCTCAAATTGAATTACATAAAGATATTCATGATCTTCTAGTAAACTTGATCCAGCTTGTTCAGATCAGACAGGACCATTTGATTCATGGCGATTATAATCTGGGAAATATTCTTGAGATGGACGACTATTACACCATTATCGATTGGACCAATGGGCAATACGGCGATCCAAGATACGATATGGCATGGTCTGTGTTTCTGATCACCATCTATAATGGGGAAAGTTACGGCGAGATGTATCACGCTCAATTTGCACGTTCTGCCAGTTATACGTACACGCTGGAAGAGGAACAGATTTTTGGAGCAATAGCTTGTCTTCGCTGGATTCTGTTAAAGCGCGTTGGGGATGTACCCATGGGGCCAGATGTAATGGAAAGGGTTCACAGTATGGCTGTCCATAATCCATATTTGAATGAACACCTGCTGCAATCGTAATACGGGGATACACAAGAAGACAGTATACGATTAAGTAATAGAAAGACCACTTTCTTTAATTAAAATAAACAGCCAGTCCTAAACTAGCGATCCTCGCATACCTATGATAGTAGGGAGCGTGATCGATATGGAGCAGAAAGTACAAACTTACTTTGACCTGAAGCAGCAGCAAAAAGATATTGAGCAGAAGCTGTCTGTACTACGAGATGAGATTGTCGCGTATTGTGTAGAACAAGGGGTGTATGAGACGCAGGTTGGTGGTTACACCGTGAAAACAGTGCTTCAGAACCGGAAGGAATACGATGATCAGAAGCTGTATGCTTCTCTTCCAGACCCGGACATCTGGCGATTGTTATCCAAGGTAGACAACCATAAGCTGAAAAGCCTCATCAAGCTGAACATTCTGTCCGAGGAGCAAATTAACCCGGCATGCACAGTGAAACAGGTGACCTTGTTACAGGTGGACAAGCTGTAACGCTTCATACCCTCTTTGGTACATGAGTTGAATTTAACTGAAAATCCGATCACAAAACACCTTCCGAGAAATGTTCTGTTGCGATGAGCAGTGGAACATACGTGGAGGTGTTTTTGTTGTGCGAACAGGGCCGAGGATCATAAATAGTTAAATATGAGGGGGAAGAAGTATAATTTGTTCATTGTAAGCGTATTCAACAAACGATATGATGGATAAAAAATGGCAGGGAGGAATTGTAAATGCCAACCGAAATTCCATCACTACATGCTGCTTATGCCAATACGTTCAAAATAGGTGCTGCTGTACATACCAGAATGTTGCAGTCCGAAGGGGATTTCATCGCCAAACATTTCAATAGCATCACGGCTGAAAATCAGATGAAATTTGAAGAAATTCACCCGGAAGAGGATCGTTATAATTTTGAGGCGGCGGATAAAATTGTTGATTTTGCTGTTGCCCAAGGGATTGCGGTTCGCGGACATACCTTGGTCTGGCATAATCAAACATCGAAATGGGTCTTTGAGGATAACTCAGGTGCTTCTGCTTCCAAAGAGCTATTATTATCTCGCTTGAAGCAACATATTGATACGGTAGTAGGTCGGTATAAGGGGCAAATATATGCGTGGGATGTCGTCAATGAAGCTGTTGAAGATAAGACCGACCTGTTCATGCGGGACACGAAGTGGTTAGAGCTGGTGGGGGAAGATTATTTGCTGCAAGCGTTCAGTATGGCTCATGAAGCTGATCCAAATGCCCTTCTTTTCTATAATGACTACAATGAGACGGATCCGGTCAAACGGGAGAAGATCTACAATCTGGTTCGGTCTTTGCTTGACAAGGGAGCGCCTGTACACGGGATTGGGTTGCAGGGGCATTGGAATATTCATGGTCCTTCGATTGAGGAGATCCGAATGGCTATTGAGCGTTATGCTTCACTGGATGTGCAGTTGCATGTTACGGAGCTGGATATGTCCGTGTTTCGTCATGAGGATCGTCGAACGGACCTCACTGCGCCAACTTCGGAGATGGCTGAGCTACAGGAGCGTCGATATGAAGAAATCTTTAATTTGTTCCGTGAGTATAAATCATCCATTACCTCTGTGACGTTCTGGGGAGTAGCGGACAATTATACCTGGTTAGACCATTTCCCGGTACGCGGACGCAAAAACTGGCCCTTTGTTTTTGATCAGCAGTTGCAGCCTAAGGAATCATTTTGGCGTATCATTAACCCTATGTCCTGAACATCAGGGAAGTGGAGAGAATCGGTCACGATGTGGCCGGTTTTTTGCTGTACTCCATATAGATTGTACAGTAGGGCTATCTCGTGCATGATTAAGGCGTTGATTTGTATGGATGATAAAAATATGGATTTAAATGGAAGTTTATGATAGGGTTGAAGAAATAGTGAACCAAATTCTTTCCTGAAATGAGATGAGAAGATGGATTACATCCGAAACTATTTAATTACTTTTGCCGGAAATTTTACATTTAGTTATTATATTTTTGAAAAAGGTACTTTTGCCAAACCGCTGATGTTTGCTACATTGATGCTGTTGCTGATCATGACAATTGATTACATGAAAAGTAGAAACAAATATACATTGGATTAGGACATGTCCATGTTTTTAAACGATTCTGGAACACAGGGTCGTTTTTTTATTGGATATAGAACAGCTTCCATTTACATCAAGACCATTGTTCATTACACTTGATGAGTAACACCTCATTAACTCAGTTTTCGTTACTCAATTCAGATCATCAGGAGGATATCATTATGCATCAATCCGCACATATTCAGGAAGCAAGAGATTACATATTAAACCGAATCCATACCAAACCTGCCGTAGGCATGATCCTGGGTTCCGGACTGGGAGCGCTCGCGGACGAGATTGAAAATGCGACCGTTATTCCGTATACAGAAATTCCGTATTTCGCCCAATCGGAGGCTATTGGTCATGCCAATGAATTGGTTATTGGTGAACTGATGGGCAAAACGGTTGTAGCGATGAAAGGCCGCCTTCATTATTATGAAGGTTTTACACTAGACGAAGTGACTTTCCCCGTTCGGATCATGAAGGCGCTGGGTGTCGAGCAATTGCTTATCACCAATGCCTGCGGAGCCATCAACACAAGCTTTGAGCCGGGTCAACTGATGCTCATTACAGATCATATTAACCTGGTAGGCAATAACCCGTTGATGGGACCGAATAATGCCGAACTGGGTGTTCGTTTCCCAGACGTATCACAGGTATACAATCGCGAACTGCGCAGCATTGCCCTTAAGGTTGCAGAAGAACAGAATGTTGGCCTGCAACAAGGTGTCTATGCATGGTGGAGTGGCCCGGCATATGAGACACCAGCAGAGATTCGCATGATTCGTACGATGGGTGCGGATGCAGTGGGGATGTCGACGGTACCTGAAGCCATTGTTGCCATTCATGGCGGTATGAAGGTACTAGGCATTTCCTGTCTGACCAATATGGCCTGTGGTATTCTGGATCAGCCGTTAAGTCATGATGAAGTTATTGAAGTGGCTGCGCAAGTGAAAACAACCTTTATCGGACTTGTAAAAGGCATCTTGAAAGAGATCTAATCGCGAGATGATTTTTTTTCTAGGCCGCGATGGATAAGATAGAGTTTTCATCCAACCCAATCGAAACCACCAAAAAACGTATGCTTCACGAGCTGTTACTCGTGAGACATACGTTTATTTTATTTTGCAGAACTATGAACCATCTGAGAATGATCGGCCATAATTGCTGGTGTGGACTCCCTGATGATGGGTTTGGTCACAATGTGTGAGACCTGATACGGCTGTGTCGGGCTATTAATCCGGGATAACAGCATCTCCGCAGCCTTAATGCCCATCTCATTGCTATAAATATGAACCGTCGTTAATGCTGGCTCAATAATTCGAGATTGGGGTGCATTATCGAATCCGCATATCACAATATCCTGTGGCACAGCGACATTTCTATCTTTTAACGCCCTGATCAGATCAACTGCTATAAAGTCATTAGCGCATACGTAAGCAGAAGGTAGGGATGCCAGCTCGGCCACTCGCTGGTTCAACCATCCTGGCTTGGAGAAACACAGGCGATCATTGTCCAGGATGCAATGGGACAGGTCGACCTGCAACCCCGCCTCCAGCATAGCACGGTGATATCCAACCCATCGTTCATTAAAGCTCTTGCAGTGATTGTAATCTCCAACGAATCCAATACTTGTGTAGCCGCTCTCAATTAATTTTGTGGTTAACTGGTAGATGCTATGTTCATTCTCCATGAGTAGCAAATCTGCTTGGAATTCGGGATAACATATGTTGGAAGCGCAATCGATAAAGATGGTGGGGATGCCCAGATCGGTAATCAGCTGTGTATATTCCAGATCAAATAATTCAATGCAAATAATGCCGTCTACTTTGGCTATATCAAAATTGTTGGGAAGTGTAAGTGTATCTTGATCGTCTTCACGCACGATATGAATCGAGAGATTGTATCCCTCCGCACTGATTCTTTTCTCCAGACCGCTGATTAACAACGAACCAAAGTGAGATGTATTAGGCAGGTTTTCAGTTAACAGGGCGATATTGCCCGGAGCCTTGCTTAGAACATGCTCATTGTCCATATAGGCAAACTGTTTATATTTAAGTTCAATTGCTTTTTTAATTACACGATTTCGGGTCTCATCCGGGATGTTTCCGCTATCATTTAATGCTTTGGAAGCTGTATTCCTGGAGATCCCCAAAGCATCAGCGATGTCTTGTATCGTGACTTTTTCCTTTGCCATCTAATGCTTCACCTCTAATCATCAATAGTCATCCATATTCTTCTCTAAGTCAAATGTATAATAGAACGGGACAAATAGCAATCTCTGTTTTACAAATGCACAATTACATTTACATTTAGATAGGTGAATTCTATTTTCATAATTGTTCCAGAAGTTTCGTTAACTAGTGTAACAATGATGATCTATTACAGTAATGATATAGAAATATCTAGGCTGGTATTAACGATCCAGTGCTGTATACATGCAAATTCAATCCTCTTTAGTTACATTAATGCAAAGATGAAATGATCAAATGCACAAATATTTTTTTACAAAACGTATTGACTAAATCCGTTGAAACCTGATAAATTGTAAATTATTAAATAGGCAATTGTAAATATTGAAAGCCCTTACTGAAAACAATTGTCAACTTCTAGAATGAACGGGGGTATCGTGTTGGATAACATAGCCGACAGCAAAAAGGGCGAAGGAAGGGTACTGAAAGTGAGGACGACAAGCGGTCACAGGTTGCAGCAGCTCAAAAAAAATTACTTTTTATATATGTTGCTTGCACCTGCCTTAATTTTGACTCTTATCTTCAAGTACATTCCGATGTACGGAGCCATCATTGCGTTTAAGGATTTCAGTCCGATCAAAGGCATCATGGGTAGTGATTGGGTAGGCCTGAAGCATTTTGAGAAATTTATAGCTTCACCCAATTTCGATATCATTTTAATGAATACGCTTAAACTCAGCTTTTTGGGATTAATATTCAGTTTCCCGGTGCCCATTTTACTGGCACTCATGCTGAATCAGGTACGCAAAGCTGGCATCAAGAAAAATATCCAATTGTTTCTATACGCACCCAATTTCATCTCGGTTGTCGTTGTTGTGGGTATGCTATTTATCTTCCTCTCACCGACAGGGCCAATTAATCAATTAGCCACATGGATTACAGGTCAGCCAATCATGTTCATGTCTGAACCGGAATATTTCCGCTGGATCTACATTTTGTCCGATATCTGGACTGGAGCGGGTTGGGCTTCCATCATATACGTCGCGGCTTTGGCCAATGTTGATCCAGAGCTTCACAATGCGGCTAATCTGGATGGAGCCAATCTCCTTCAGCGTATTCGCCACATTGATCTTCCAACGATTCGTCCGATTATGGCCATCGTCTTTATTCTTGCAGCTGGCGGGATTATGTCCATTGGATTTGAGAAGGCCTATCTGATGCAGACGTCCATGAACCTGCCGTCCTCCGAGATTATTGCCACATATGTCTACAAGGTGGGGTTACAGTCTGGAGATTATGCTTATTCAGCGGCAGTTGGATTGTTCAACTCGGTTATCAATGTGATTTTGCTGGTGACGGTGAATCTGATTGTGAAGAAATTGAATGAAGGCGAAGGCCTCTATTAGGAAAGGAGTATTATCCATGGTTGTTAAACACACGGGAATGGATCGGTTGATCCTCACACTCAATGCCATCTTTCTCACCTGTGCTGTACTGGTTGTGGTTGTTCCCCTGATTTATATTGTTATCGCCTCATTCATGGACCCCACGGTGCTACTGAATCGTGGACTGTCCTTTAATGTATCGGACTGGAGTCTGGACGGATATCAGATGATTTTGTCCAATCCAGCCATGATCCGGGGGTTTGCAAATGCGGTATTGTACTCGGTTTCTTTTGCACTGATCACCGTGACCGTATCCATATTTGCAGGTTATGCATTGTCGGATGATAGACTCGCGGGACGTGGATTTTTTATGATTATCTTTATCATTACGATGTTCTTCGGTGGGGGATTAATCCCTACGTATCTACTCATACGTAATCTCGGCATGCTTGATACGGTGTGGGCGATCATCATCCCTGGAGCGGTTAACGTCTGGAACATCATTCTCTCCAGAACCTTTTTCAAAGGAGTCCCTCGAGAACTGAAAGAAGCTGCTAACGTGGATGGCGCTTCTGAGATGAAGATTTTCTTCCAGATCGTCATTCCGTTGTCGAAACCGATCATTTTTGTACTTGCACTCTATGCGTTCGTTGGGCAATGGAATTCCTATTTTGATGCAATGATCTATCTCGATAATCCGAACCTGCATCCGTTACAGCTCGTTCTGCGTTCCATTCTGATTCAGAATCAGGCTGCACCGGGCATGATCAGTGATCAGCTCGCGATGGCGGAACTGAAACGGCTCTCCGAGATGATTAAATACTCAGCGATTGTCATTTCGAGTCTGCCACTCATCATCATGTATCCGTTCTTCCAGAAGTATTTCGAAAAAGGTGTCATGGTCGGTTCCCTCAAATAGTGAACAGCCTGCGATACAGTAAGTTGATCCAATCCAACACATGGAGGTCATTATTATGAAAAAAGTAAACAAGTCCAGAAAAGCCGTTACAACGGCGTCCATTTCCATGTTATCTGCAATGCTCTTTCTAACCGCTTGTGGCGGAGGTGGAGGCGGCGCGGCAAGTGAGGCGCAATCCCCTGATGGCAAGGTGACATTGAATTTTATAACACAGAGCTCTCCGCTGGCTCCTGCTGATCCGAACGACAAGCTGATTAACAAACGACTCGAAGAGAAAACCAATGTGCATATCAACTGGAAGAACTATACGAGTGATGTGTTTGCGGAAAAAAGAAATCTGGCGGTCGCCAGCGGTGATTTGCCGGATGCCATTTTTGATGCAGGTTACGGGGATTATGATCTCCTGAAACTGGCGAAGGACGGGGCGATCATTCCACTAGAGGACATGATTGAACAACACATGCCCAATCTGAAAAAGGTGCTGGAGGAAGCTCCCGAATACAAGAGCATGATCACGGCTCCAGACGGACATATCTATTCATTCCCATGGATTGAAGAACTCGGAAGTGGCAAACAACGGATTCAGTCAGTGGATAACTTGCCCTGGATTAATGTGGAATGGTTGAACAAGCTTGGACTGAAGATGCCAACGACAACCGAAGAACTGAAAGAAGTATTGATCGCGTTCAAAACTCAAGATCCAAACGGCAACGGTAAGGCCGACGAAATTCCGTTATCTTTCATTAACAAACCGGGCGGAGAAGATCTGACATTTCTCTTTGCGGCATTTGGACTCGGAGAGAACTGGGATCATACCGTGGTAACCAATGATGGGAAAGTGGTCTTCACGGCAGCTGATGAAGGTTACAAGGAAGCGGTTAAATACATTCATGAGCTGGTTAAGGAAGGCCTCGTGGATGTCGAATCGTACCAACAGGATTGGAACACGTACCTGGCGAAAGGCAAGGATAACAAGTACGGCATGTACTTCACATGGGATAAGGCTAACATTACAGGCATGAATGATACGTATGATGTTCTGCCTCCGGTTGCCGGGCCTAACGGAGAGGTCAATGTCACAAGAACAAACGGAATAGGACTTGATCGTGGTCGCATGGTCATTACCAGCAGCAATAAAAACCTCGAATCCACAGCCAAGTGGGTAGACCAATTGTACGATCCGCTCCAATCTGTGCAGAACAACTGGGGTACCTATGGAGACGAGAGTCAGCAAAATATCTTTGAATTCGATGAAGCCAAAGGGATGCTGAAGCATCTTCCACTGGAAGGATCTGCACCCGTGGAACTCAGACAAAAAACCAGTATTGCAGGACCATTGGCCATTCTCGACAGTTATTATGACAAATACACAACCAAACCGGAAGATGCGGCTTGGCGGATGGAACTTCTCGACAAGGTTATGGTTCCGCATATGAAAGCGGAGAACGTATATCCAAGTGTGTTCTTCTCCATTGATGAACTGGATCGATTGTCCACGATTGAGACCGATCTCTTCGCCTACGTGTTACGTCTGCGTACAGAATGGTATCAGAACGGGAAAATAGATCAGGAATGGGATGCTTACTTGAAAGAGTTGGATCGCCTTGGATTGCAAGAATGGCTGCAGATTAAACAAGCGGGATATGACCGTAACAACAAATAAAGAAAAGTACGGAGGAGAAACCATAATGTCGACAATTCTTAAACAAGATTACAGAAATGAATACCATTTCTCACCGAAAGAGAAGTGGATGAACGACCCAAACGGCATGGTGTTTTTCAATGGGGAGTATCACTTGTTCTATCAGCATCACCCACATGGAACCACATGGGGCCCCATGCACTGGGGCCATGCAGTGAGCAGGGACCTGATCTCCTGGGAGGAACTTCCGATAGCTTTACTCCCCGATGAGAATGGCACTATATTCTCGGGAAGTGCCGTAGTGGATTGGAATAACACGACCGGATTCTTTGAGGGTGAGCCAGGATTGGTTGCTATTTTCACCCATCATCTTGAAGTTAAAAACCAAGATGCCATACAAACCCAGAGCCTGGCGTATAGCAAAGACAGCGGCAGAACTTGGACTAAATACGAGGGTAATCCGGTATTAAAGCATGAGTCCTTTGTCGATTTCCGTGATCCCAAAGTGTTCTGGCATGAGCAGACCAAAGAGTGGATTATGATTATCGCTTGTGGTCAGACGGTATGTCTGTATCGTTCTCCCAATCTGAAGGATTGGACGCTAGGTAGTGAATTCGGCGCCGGGATTGGTTCACACGATGGCGTGTGGGAATGCCCCGACCTGTTCCCCCTTGCAGTGGATGGAGATTCAGGGCAGGAGAAATGGGTGATGCTTGTTAGCATCGGTGCAGATCCTGCTTTTATTGAAGGCTCCAGAACACAATATTTTACCGGAGATTTTGATGGAACTACATTTGTCCCAGACGAGGCATCCCATACGGTTCGCTGGATTGATTATGGTCGGGATAACTACGCAGGAGTTAGTTGGTCTGACGTTCCTGAGGAAGATGGAAGACGCCTCATGATCGGCTGGATGAGCAACTGGATGTATGCCAACCAGACGCCAACCAATAATTACCGTGGAGCGATGACCATTGCCCGGGAGTTGACACTGGAGACAAGAGCGGGAGAAGTTATATTGATTCAACGTCCTGCACGTGAACTTGAGCAAGCCCGTAAGCCAGTATTGTCCCTACAGGATGCTTCAATTCAGCAAGTGAGTGAGCAGTTGCACGCTTTGCAACTAGTGAACTATGAGATCCATGCAGAGTGGGCTCAGGATCAGTCGTTCCATTTTGCACTAAGAAGCGGTGCAGATCATGAGACGGTCGTTGGTGTAGATTCGATCCGAAGTGAAGTGTATGTTGATCGTAGTCGATCGGGCATCGGCCATTTTCATAAACTTTTCCTGAGCCGTCATACAGCTGGGTTAAAAGAGGTGAATGGGAATCAACGGTTGCGTATCTTCGTAGATCATTCATCTGTGGAGGTATTTGCAAATGATGGTCAGGCCGTTATTACGGATCTGATCTATCCGGATGCGGATTGCCAAGGCATCTCTGCTCATGCGGAAAATACTGATCTGGTCTTCTCTTCACTTCATATCTATGAGATATCATCAACCAAGGCTAAAGGTTAATTGAATGAAGGAAAGGAGCCCAGAATGATGCGCATTGGAGCTATAGAAGCGGGCGGAACAAAGTTTGTATGCGGTGTAGGCAATGAGCATGGACAGATTGAAGATCGGATCAGTTTTCCAACAGAACATCCGGAGACAACACTTGCCAAGGTTATCGACTATTTCAAGGATAAAGACGTGGAAGCAATCGGGATAGGCTCTTTTGGTCCGATTGATCTGCAAGCGGATAGTCCCACGTATGGCTATATTACGACCACGCCTAAGCCTGGGTGGGGAAATTGTAATGTCATTGGAACCTTGAAGCATGAATTTCCGGTTCCCTTTGGATGGGATACGGATGTGAATGCTGCCGCGCTCGGTGAAGTGACGTGGGGAGCAGCGCAAGGACTGGACAACTGTGTGTATTACACGATTGGCACAGGCGTTGGTGTCGGACTCGTGGCAGGGGGCCAACGCGTCCACGGATTGTTACATCCCGAGGGTGGACATATTCGGACAAGACGCCATCGAGACGATCATTTTAATGGATTATGCCCATATCATGGCGATTGCCTGGAGGGAATGGCAGCAGGTCCAGCCATTGAAGCTCGCTGGCAGATCCCTGGCAGTGAACTGCCGGCGGATCATCCGGCGTGGGAGATCGAATCCTTTTATATTGCGGAGTCGATTACTACGGTCATCTTGCTTCATTCGCCGCAGAAGATCATCCTGGGTGGTGGTGTGATGCAGCAAGATCATCTGTTTCCTATGATCCGGGAGCAGGTAGTGCGGAATCTCAATGGTTATGTGAATGCAGCCCCAATCACGCAACATATCGATCAATATATTGTGCAGCCCGGATTGGGCCAGCATGCAGGCCTATGTGGTGCGCTAGCATTGGGTCTGGAAGCCTTGCAACATGCAGCACAAGCTTCACATGTTTCGTAGTTCTCTTAAATAATCTACATCCCAGAAGGGATGGCTGCGGGTTCGCTTATTGGTATAAGCAAGACTGCACCGTCCTTTTTGGGCTTTTTTATTTTTTTGGAGTTCAATAGGTTTGAAAAAAAATAGTACGTTCTAAAATCCGATGTTGCTCAAGTGAGCTGCCAAAGGTATGATTTTTAGTGTTCTATAGTGCGATAAGACATTCAAAAATTAACGTGTCTCCACTGGAAAGGAATTCAACAAATGAATCCAATAACAATGCGTCAAGCTGTACAGGCAGACCAAGAGCAACTCGCTGATTTGCGAGCCTTGGTACTGTACGATGATCTAACCAGACTGGGAAGGTACGATGATGTGAAGGTACGTGAACGTTTCCGGAATACATTCGACCCTGCCCAGACACAGATTATTGAACTTGGAGGATCAATGTTGGGTTGTGTAGCATTGAAGCCCAAGTCTGAGGCATATCTATTGGAACATTTCTACATACATCCCGATTATCAGGGACAGAAAATAGGAACTCAGGTACTAAAATTGCTGCTGGAAAAGGATCAAATTCAGGGGAAACGTGTTATTTTAAATGTGTTGCAGGGAAGTCCTGCTCGCCGATTGTATGAACGATTTGGATTTATATTGGACAGTGAAGATGAGGTCGATGTGTTTATGTCGGTCCAAGTGTAGTAATTTTTACTGTACATCTATATAAGTTGAACTATTCTTTTACACAGAAACGGAGAGGGCAGAAAAAACCTGGAAAAGCGAAGCGTTCGCCTGAAAGCTTTCTGAAAGAAAGCTACGTCGTAAGCATAGGCTTATCAGCGGATTATACCCTTGAGAAAAGGGAATCAAAAAAATCTGGGGATAACAGCGATTGGATATAATAGACCCATTCATTTAATTCTTGAATGGGTCTATTGAACTTTTCTATTATACTTTCCAGTGGTCGTACCCTAATATGGGTAATAACCTACTTTTTATATAGGAATTATATAGTATGGAGAAGCCAAGATGCCACAATGGAAACGAAATCTGTATATTCTGTGGTTCGGTCTGTTTTTCAATCATATGGCGTACTCGCTATCCGTTCCGTTCTTTCCTCTATTCCTGCAAAATGATCTCGGGATCGATACCGGTCTGGAAGCCTGGTCCGGTATCTCCATCTCCATCAGCTTTCTGATCAGTGGATTATGCGCACCCTTCTGGGGATCGCTGGCTGATCGATATGGAAGCAAATTGATGCTGGTGCGTTCAGGCGTTGGGCTAGGCATTGCGCATCTGGCTAATTTCTTTGTTTACGATCCGTATACGTTTATCGCGGTAAGGGTCTTTCAGGGACTCATGGCTGGTTTTCATCCCGCCTCAATTACACTGATCGGCACCAATACTCCGGAGAAACATGTGGGTTATGCACTTGGCGTGATCTCCACGGCCAGCGCTGCGGGCGGAATACTGGGTCCTCTTGCCGGAGGGGTATTAAGTCACTGGATTGGACTGAGGGGATGCTTCATTGCATCGGCTGTGATTACGTTGCTTGCGGCTTTGATGGTTCTGGGTGTTAAGGAGTCACGGCTAACTCGTACGGTGGTTCCAACAAGGATCATGGGGGATTTGAAGAGAGCCGCTTCTACTCCCGGGTTGATGCGAATCTACGGTTTGATTTTGCTGGTTTCAACGTCAGTGCTCATTATCGAACCGGTGCTGACGCTCTATGTCGTACAGATTGGCGGAGATATCGGCAGTGCAACACTTAGTGCTGGTATCGTCTTCTCAGCCATTGGTGTGGCAACGGTTATTATGGGGCCGCGTTGGGGGAAGATTGGTGGCAGGATCGGATACGAGAAAACACTGTTTATTGGACTGATTGGTGGTGGAATTGGCAGTCTGCTGCAGATGACAGCAACGAATCTGATTTATTTTGGCAGCCTGCGATTTGTCTATGGTCTGTTCTTTGCCGCGGTTTATCCGGCGCTCAATGCGCTCATCATCAAGTATGCTGATCACGATTTTCGTGGGAGGGCTGTCAGTCTGAGTCAGACCGCGAGTCAGTTCGGCATTGTGCTGGGACCGTTAATCGGCGGTTTTCTTGGTGGATGGATCGGCATTCCGTTTATTTTTCTATTTACAGGGATTGTACTCCTGGGAGCGGCTTGGGCAGTCCGTGTAAGTGATGTGAAACAGTCGGGTAAACCGGGTTTGCGTATGACAGTAGACTCTGGCGGAACACATATGAAGAAGTGAACGTTCACAATGAAATAGGGAGGAATATATATGTCACAACGACGATTGAAACTGGGAGCCAATCTGAACGGCGTAGGGAACAGCATTTCCTTTTGGCGTCACCCCGACATTCCCGTTAACGCGAGCGTTAGTCTGGAATTCTACCAGAAGCAGGCACGTATCGCGGAGAAAGGGAAGTTCGATCTGCTTTTTATTGCAGATGGTCTCTTCATTAACGAGAAGTCCAATTCTCATTTTCTCAATCGCTTTGAACCTCTGACGCTTCTGTCCGCACTCGCCGGTGTAACTTCTCACATTGGGTTGGTTGCTACATTGTCTACTTCATATAGTGAACCCTTCACGGTTGCGCGGCAATTTGCATCACTGGATCAATTAAGCGGTGGGAGGGCCGGGTGGAATGTGGTCACTTCACCTCTGGAAGGCTCGGCACTGAACTTCGGCAAAGGCGAACATCCGAACCATGCTCTGCGCTACGAAATTGCGGAAGAACATCTGAATGTGGTCAAAGGCCTGTGGGACTCCTGGGAGGACGATGCCTTTATCGGAGATAAGGAGCAGGGTGTATTCTTCGATCCTGCGAAGATGCATACGCTGAATCACAAGGGGGAGCACTTCTCCGTACAGGGTCCGCTTAATGTGGGACGTTCGAAGCAGGGTCATCCGGTGATTTTTCAGGCGGGTTCATCCGAATCTGGTAAAGATCTGGCTGCCCGATCGGCGGATGCCGTATATACAGGACATGAGACGCTGGAGGAAGCAAGGGAGTTCTACCGGGATGTGAAGGCAAGAGCAGTGGCATATGGACGTCAGGCAGAAGATATCCTGATCTTCCCAGGCATCGGCCCGATTGTGGGCAGAACGGAGGAAGAGGCGGAGCAGAAGTATCAGGAAATTGCCGAACTGGTGAGTATTGATCATGCGCTGAACTATCTGGGACGTTACTTCGATCATTATGACTTCTCCCAGTTCCCGCTGGACGAACCTTTTCCCGAGATCGGGGAGATCGGCAGCAACAGCTTCCGCAGTACAACAGATAAAATTAAGCAGCAGGCACGGGAACAAGGGCTGACCCTGCGCCAAGTGGCGTTGCTGGCATCGACTCCACGCACATCGTTTATTGGTACACCGGATCAGATCGCAGATCAGATTCAGGAATGGTATGAAGGCGAAGCGGCAGACGGATTCAATGTTCGTACCGTGGTGCCCAATGGACTGGAAGATTTCGTGGAACTGGTTGTCCCGGTTCTGCAAGAACGAGGGCTGTTCCGGACTGAATATGAACAGGATACGCTCCGTGGTAATCTGGGTCTTGAAATTCCGCGTAATCGATATACGTTAGAGAGCGTGAGATAGAAAAGATAGAGCGGTAATGACGTTAAATTAACGTTGTTACGGCTCTTTTTTGATGGTTTCTTTTTCGGAGAGTACTGCTATTATAAAATGATAAAGAAAATGATACACAAGCTGCAATTCCAGACGAGTCACAGGAGGAGATTGGGATGATTAGAGGGTTAACGAATGCGGGACTGGGCAACATCGAGTCTGATGAAGAATATATTACAGATGCGGCCAAGCACGGATTCGGATCTGTAGATTTGAATCCGCTCTCATTGATTGAAACGTATGGCAAAGAACGGGCGCAACATCTGTTGGAAAGCAATCAGGTGATCATCGGTTCATCGGGTCTGACGGTAGAGTGGCGGACGACAGATGAACAGTTCCGTGAGGGGTTGCAATCGTTGGTCGCTATGGCAGAAGCTTCTGCTTCGCTGGACTGTTACAACTGTTGCACGTATATTTTACCCTCAACGGATCAACCGGCAGCGCAATTTATGGCAGCGGCTACGAAACGCTTGAGACTCTGCGCAGATATCTTGGATGCTTACGGGATTAAGTTGGGTCTGGAGTTTGTGGGCTGCCATCATTTGCGGACGCAATGGAAGAATCCGTTTATCTGGCGTGTGGAGGATACGCTGGACTGGATTGAGACGATCCATGCGCCTAACGTAGGCTTACTGGTAGATTCCTATCACTGGCATACGAATGGTTTACCGATGGAAGATCTCTTGAAGCTGAAGAAAGAGCAGATTGTTCATGTGCATATCAACGATGCTTATGATTTGCCGATCGAGGAATTACTGGATTATGAGCGTTTGTACCCCGGAGAAGGGGTTATTGATTTGGGTGGATTTCTGAGAAATCTGCAGGCGATTGGTTACAATGGTGTGGTGGCTCAGGAAGTACTGGCACCGGCATCGAATCTAAGTTTGAGTGAAATATTGGCTAAGTCGAAAGCGGGTTTTGACAAGGTATTTGCAGCAATCTAAGTTACTGAAAAAAGGAGGGGGTGTTCCTAGCTGTGTTTATGGCTTATGGAACACCCCTGTTCTTGTTCAATTAATCCAGCACGCCGTGATCTTTCATCAGTTGTTTCGTAACGATCCATAGTCTGTTTTGCATGGCCTCATCTCCGCCAGGATGTATAGGAACAATAGATGCTCCAGTTCCCACATTAAAATATCCTCCTGAAACCTCGCCATACTTCGGTTCCACAGCCAAACGAGTAATGATATCCGCACCCCGGCGCGGGTCGCCGATGTGCAAAAAGGTTAACAGGCGTTCAAGCACACTTGCAAACCATAGCTCTCGTCCAAGCCCCGTAACATTAAAGCCAGGATTCAAGGCATTTACGCGAATTCCAGTTCCACGCCATTGTCTGGCTAGTTCACCAGTAAACATAATATTGAGCAGTTTGGTTTTGCCATAGATTGGAGAGGAACCACGTGCAGTAAAAGGAGTGATATCCGTTAAGTCATCTGGCAACACCAGAGTGCCGTGATTCCGCGAAGCTTCAGATGCAACATTGACGACACGGGCATGGCCCGACTGAATCAGGGAAGATTGCAAGGTGTGCGTTAACAGCCAAGGTGCCAAATAGTTGACGGCAATCATCTCGGCATATCCTTCGGACGTGACTCGCTGTTCAAAAGCATGAAGTCCGGCATTATTCAAAAGTACGTCTATACGCGGATAAGCGGCTGCAATCTCCAGCCCAATACGTTTTACATCACTCAGTAAAGACAAGTCTCCATAGAAAAATTCGATTTTGGCAGAAGGCATGATTTCCTTAATTTTGTATCTGGTAGCCTCTGCACGTTCCTTGCTTCGGGCTGTGAGTATAAGATGTGCCCCGCGTTTGGCGAGTTCCATGGCTGCAAGCTGCCCTAAACCGCTTGTTGCTCCGGTAATTACAATAATGGGATGTTTAGTTTGCATAAGAAGATCTCCTTTTGACACGAATAGATTCGGAATTATATAATGGACATAAATCAACTATAAATATTAATTAATATTTGTCAACTATATTTTAGGAATCTACTTTCATGTTTCAGGGAGAGGGAGTTAACAATAATGAGTGAAAATCCAGTCAAAACCAAAGACAGAGCAACCCTGGAGCTAGCGCTGGGTGAGCAGATTCATGCACTGATCAGTGCTTCGCATGCGCTTAACGTTCGATCTGCCGAGCGTTTTGATGCGAACCTGCAACCTGCCGCTTTTCAACTGGTACGGTGGCTCTACTCCTATGGCCCAACAAGCGCCGCGGCTTTGGCAGAAGCGAATGCAATGGACCGCAGCTCGGTCAGCCGATTAATCAAACAGCTCGAACAGTCGGGATATGTTAGCAAAGAACAAGACCCCAAGGATCGCCGCGGGGTGTTATTGTCTCTCACGGAACTGGGTCAACAATCGACGGTTGCTGCGCTCAAGGAGAAGGAGTCAGCTTTTTATGACCGTATATCCAGATGGGATGATAAGGAACTGGAGCGTTTCACCGCCATGCTCAGGCAGTTTAACGGATTGGTGGAAAAGTGAGAGGAACAATAGTGTGGATTGTATTTGATACCTGAACCATAGGAGATGTCACCATTGAGCGAGGTAGTCTACAAATTCATAGCAAAAGCGGACATCTGGTGATGTCCGCTCGTGAAGTTCCCAGATCATTTTATAGTTTCCAGGGAAGCTGCGGGTTTTTATATCGGAAACCCTGATGGTTTCCTTTTCTCACATATATCCAAGGTGGTGGGACAGGGGTGCCTAGTGTTTTATACAAGACCGTTCCTTCATCGCTTGCGGAATATTCTTCAATACTACTTTGGATATCTTCCCAATGAACCTTACCTTGGTAAGACAGTGTCTGCCCTTGAACGATAACATGAGGTGCACCTGAAATAACTCTCTGCGTTATGTTGAGAACGCCAACCTTTCCTGAGGACAACATCATCAATTCACTCATGAAAAGTATGATAATCAAAATGACTATGCTCACAATCCATCGCCTTTTTCTCATTTTGTGACCTCCACTACCTAGGGATCATTCCCTCATAGTTAATGACTTTTAATGACATAATCTCGTCAGAGATGGTATTGATTTTGACTGAATAGGGCTTAATAGCTTGCAGGAATTCATTAATGATTTGTTTGCGATCCTTATTAAAGACGGCAGATGTTATGTGATTCTCCTTTAATACGTTATCGTTCATTATGACTTGTTTAGAATAACTAACTGAATTACTATAATCGATTAGATGCGTAACCCCCGTGAATTTGCCACTAGTTAATGTACCTTTGGAGAATTCGGATGGTTTAATCCCAATATATTTTTCAGAAGAACCGTGTTTCTTTTTATAATTGATAATCGTGTCAAAAAAGTCCTTATCCCCAATTAACTTTTCGTTGAAATAATCATTTTTGAGAGCAATCGTAGTTGTATGATCGGTATATCCTAGTGAGACAGTATCTGAAGAGTGGATTGCGTAATATCCCTGAGACATCTTGCCCTGATTGAATGTTCCATCGTTAATGGTGTTGATGTAGCTGCCAAGTATAGGGTGAACCTTGCCATCAGAAGAAGTAAGGTACTGTACTTCTAACCATTGCGTAATTTCTTTTCCTTTACCATGATATGTATCATTAATCCATGATCCGGTGTAGGTTTTTGTAGTGAATTCACCTGTTCCATGGCCCATATTAGATTCATTGTAATCCTCAAAGGGGACACCTCCACCTTCAACTAATGTATATGTATACTTGCCTTTTCCTTGCCGTGTACCACTCACCCAATCTCCAGAGTAAACTTCGGTTTTTCCCCATCTCGCGGTTCCTTTACCATGAGGTTTCCCGTTTAAAACTTCACCATAGTACGTCGCTCCATCTGATAATTTTAAGGTTACTTTCTTCGATGCTGCTTCTGTTGGAGTAGTGCTTGATAATAGTACAATGATAATGATGATCGTTAATCCAAAACCTAGATAGAATCTTTTCAAAAGTGTGCAACTCCTTCAATGAATAATGATCCTTGCGTTGTTAGCTATCTTCAACATTATCAGTTTATGTATCGTATTTTTCCAGTTTAATTATAAAGTGGAGATAGGTCGGATTTCACAAACAACTCGCCCCCATTTCACAAAAGTAAAGATGTAAAGGCTGATACAAAATCCCACTCAACCCAAAGTACCTGCGGCTTCAGGGCATATCATGCCTATGATTCGTGGGTACTTTTTTCTATACTCAGCATATGCGCAACCCTGATCTTTTTACAAAATCCACTATCTACTCCATCTCATCATTCCGCTACACCAGTTCTCCTCCTAATGATCCACAGCAGTGGTGGAACTTTCCTGAATCGTGAACAATCTCTGAATTTTGTATCACCTCCTATTTGCAGCGTTATCACTAGATTCACTCCCCCAATATGGAGCAGTATAGAGTATAACTTCGTTAGGATAAGTTAGAAAAACCTTTAACGGAATATGAAAGAAATGCAGGTATATGTAAAATTTTAAATACATGCTTCCAGGCCGTTGACCCTGCCCCCAAAAGTCTCTTATATTTACTCCCGACACAACAACTCAGATCGGGTGGTGGGATGATTTTGTTCATTAATAAAGGCAAGAAAGTGCTCGCTATGCTTACACTTATACCCTTGGCTACAGGGATGGTCATGGGAGCTTTCCCTGCTGCGATAACGTATGCAGATTCGGGGGACAACACATCGATCAACAGCTCCGCAACAGGTTCTTGGCAAACGGGAGATTTGCATGTACATACGTTTGAGTCCGATGATGCACAGGTTTCACTGGAGAACGTGCTCGATGCGGGTTTAACCAAATATGGGCTGGACTGGATCGCGCTAACGGATCATTTGCGGTTATCCAAGCGAGATCACAACGGGAACGACATTTCGGGTGGACCAATCCCGATGTCCCAAGGAATGAATGAATATCAGGTACCACAGATCAAGGCACTTCAGGATGCAGGCAAATACGCGGGTAAAACGATCTTCTCCGGTTTCGAATGGGACATGCCTACACATGAACACGTTGGGGTAGGAATTCTCACGGATGAGCCGAATTCAACCGAAGCGCTGAACGCTGCCAAGGAATTCGAATACCGTTTCACGAATCGCGCAGCGAACCTGTTTAATGCGGCAGACGTAACGAAATGGGATCAGAACGGAGGGCGTGCGTACACGACTCATCAAGATGCCTTAACCGCCATCAACTGGCTCGCAACGAACTATCCAACGACAAGTTATGCGATGATCAACCATCCTTCACGGGGCAAAAACAAATATACCGTCGCCGACTTCCGTGAGTTCAACGATCTGGCTCCACAAGTGGTGTTTGGTATCGAAGGTATGCTCGGCAATCAGATGGAACCGGACCGTGGAGGGTACAACACAAGCTACAATGTAGCTAATCCGACCGCAGATGATGGATACAAATACCGTACATACGGCGGTGTAGACTATATGGTCGCCAAGGTTGGCGGACTATGGGATGCATTGCTTGGAGAAGGGCGTCACTTCTGGAACTATGGCAATTCGGACTACCACTTCAAGACGATTGGCACGAATTCCAGTGGTTATTTTCCGGGCGAATATGCCAAGACGTATTCTTGGGTTGAGGGTACAGGTATGCAGGCTGTTCTGGATGGACTGCGTTCGGGGAAATCATTTTCCGTATTCGGCGACCTGATCAACGCACTGGACTTTACAGCTTCCGGAGCGGGTGCTCAGGTTGAGATGGGCGGAGACCTTCATGTGACCCAAGGGGATGAAGTAGAGCTGAAGATCCGCTTCAAGAGTCCAACGACGAGCAACAATTATGAAAAACCAATCAACAGTGGCACGTCCGCTGGACAAGTACCCGTGGTGGATCACATCGATCTCATCGCTGGGGATGTGACAGTCAAGGCCCAGAAGGGTACAGCCGCATATAACAAAGACACCAACGACACTACCAAAGTGCTGGCTACCTTCACGTCCAACGATTGGACCACAGACGCCGAAGGCTATAATGTCATCACAACCAAGATCAAAGCCACAGATCAGGACAAGTATTTCCGCCTGCGCGGTACGAATCTGGGCATGAACGTGACAGGTGAGACTGTAAATGGTGAACCACAACTTGATCCGAAAAATACGACAGCTGATGCAACGACCCGTTTTAATCAAATTAACGATAGCAACTATCGCGATCTGTGGTTCTACTCCAACCCAATCTTCATGAGTGCCACACCTTACAGTGACGCACAGGCTGTAACCGATACGCTCCAAGCAATTGATCTGGGCGATCTTAACGCGGTCCATTCCGATCTCACCCTTCCTGTCGAAGGGAAACATGGTGCAACGATTAGCTGGTCCAGCTCCAAGCCGGAACTAATGAATAACGAGGGCAAGCTGCTAACGCAACCGGACAATAATGAGCGATTGGACCTGACAGCAACCGTGCAACGTGGCACGGAGTCTCAACCCAAAACGTTCACTGTCATTGTGGAAGGCACGAATAATCAGGCGCTGGTGTTAAAAAGCAACTTAACTACCGCTGACGGCCAGCCGTATCACACGGATACGTGGACGAACCAGTCCGTAACGGTTAGTGTAACCAGCGCAGTATACGCGCCTGATACTTCCGCGATTATCGAGTTGTCCCGTGATGGAGGGCAGACGTATGAACTTTATACAGAGAATGCACCTTTGGAGGCAACGGAGTCTGGAGAGCATAACCTTTTATTCCGAGCAACTGACGATCTGGAACAAACGTATACTTTACCTCTGGTCATTAAAATAGACCGTGAGATTCCCGTCATCACCCTGCAAGGTAGCAGCCAGATGACGCTGAACGTGGGAGATACGTACAATAAGCCTGGAGCACAGGCTTCTGATAATGTCGGCATCCGTGGTTCCGTGCAGGTGGATGGCACGGTGAACACACAAGCAGCAGGGATTTACACCCTTCGGTATAACGTGAAGGATATCGCTGGTAATGCTGCACAGGAAGTTATCCGTACCGTGACTGTACAAGCCCGCTCAGACAATGGTGGCGGGGGTTCAGGTGGAGGTAATGGAGGCAACTCTGGTGGGGATTCTGGAGGAAACACACCAAGTGTGCCAACAACGCCTACCGTTCCAACCACACCAACCAATCCGGAAACGGGGTCAGATTCATCCACTGAAGTGAAGGTAGAGGTGGAAGCGAATCAGCCGGTCCAAACGGGTCTGAAAGACATCGTGCAATTCAATGTTCCATCGGGAGCCATTGGTTCCAAGGATACACTGCAAGTGTCTGTGGTTGCCAAGGACAAGTTGCAGAATACAGCTTCCCTGAATGTACTTGGACAAGCTGTACAGATCAGCCGCAGTGGCGGAAGAACATTGAATGATCAGGCGGCATTGAGCCTGAATATGGATTCGGGAGATCTGCCTAACGGTACCCAACCTGCAATCTACTATTATAATGAAGCTCGTCAGAGCTGGGTATTTATCGGTGGCAAGATGAATGCAGCAGGAAGCATAACGGCCAATGTTAATCATCTGGGTACATTCGTTGTGTCCAGTTACACACCTGTGAATCTGTCTGACCTGAATGGACACTGGGCTTCCGACTATGCAGATCGTTTGTTGGGCATGAACGTGATTCAAGGTTACACAGATGGTACGTTCCAACCATCGAAGAAGATCACACGGGCAGAGTTTGTTACGTTGCTCAGTAAGGCACTGGCATTGAAGTCCGTGGATTCGGATCTGACATTTGCAGATCAAGGTAGTCTGCCAGACTGGGCAAAAGGTGATATTGCCGCAGCCGTGCAAGCCGGAATTGTGAAAGGCTATGGTGATAACACATTTAAGCCTGATCGGACCATTACCCGTGCCGAGATGGCTGTCATGATGGCGAATGCGCTGAAAGTAAGTTTAGATGCACAAGCCGGAATGTCTGGCAATACATCCGTTAAACCAAGTTTCACGGATGCATCGCAGACACCATCTTGGGCACAAGAAGCACTGGATGTAGCGGTGCAGGCCAAGATTGTGAGTGGATATACGGACCATACGGTTCGAGCAGGAAGTGAAACGACTCGAGCGGAAGCTGCGACGATGATCTATAACTTGTTGCTGGCCATGTACGTGTAAGAGGTAACGAAGAGATTTAACCGTATATAAAGCAGATAAAGTAGATATAAAGCAGATAAAAAACTGATATCCTTTTGGGGTATCAGTTTTTTTTGGATTAAGACTATCTCATCTTGGATGGTATTTAAGACGTTCCATAGCTTTAATTCACGAAACGAAAGGGCAAGTTACTGTGATAGAATGAGTTAGGTTTGGATGATGAAACGGTGGAGGCTTGGAATATGAACAAAACGGAGCGGCAACTTGCGATTACGCTTGAATTGCAGCGGAGAAAGATGTTAAGAGCAGAAGATTTAGCTGCTCAATTTGAGACAAGTGTACGTACGATATATCGAGATATTCAGGCATTAAGTGAGGCTGGTGTTCCGATCATGGGTGCTCCGGGTCATGGGTATTCCCTCATGGAAGGATATTTTCTGCCCCCGGTAAGCTTCACCGCAGAAGAAGCCGTCTCCCTGCTCATGGGAGCTGATTTTATCGAACAGAGAATGGATACAGAATACGCGATGGAGGCTAAGTCGGCTCAACGCAAAATTGAAGCGATTTTACCTGAATCCGTTCGTGTCGAATCAACACGTGTTCGGGAAACGATGAGACTGCTTCATACGGTTGAACCTTTAACCCGAGCACGGGTGAAAACATACCTTAACCAGATGCGTAGTGCCATTCTGGATCAACGTAAAATCAGTTTTATGTATCTGAAAAAAATGCCAGGAACGGATGGCAATCGGTATAACATGCGTGAGGTTTCTCCATATGGACTCTCACTGGTTCAGGAGAATTGGATGTTAATTGCACGTTGTGATATGCGACAAGACATCCGTCATTTTCGTTTGTCACGGATGACTGAACTTTCCGTGCTGGAGGATCAGTTCCTTTTGCCACCGGATTTTGATCTAAACAGTTATCGACCTCCTGAGGACCGTAACGAACAAGTAGTAATTCGGGCTAATCCTGAAATTGCTGACAAAATTATGGAGGTCCTGCATTTTTATATGGATGCATTTGAGGAGCAAGAGGAAGGTGTTGTTTTTCATTTTCGTGTCCGCTACCCGGAAGAAATATTGCATTATTTACTTGGCTGGGGTGGAGATATCGAGGTCTTGGAGCCAGAGTCTTTACGCTTCCGAATGAAGGAAGTAGCCAAAAACATCTTAAAACACTACTGACATACACCTGTCAGTAGTGTTTTTTTATACTTTGATATATCACAGATCAAGAGGAGTGGGTTGAAGGATGAGAAGTACAACGGAAGTATTGACATCATTTGAAACGGCAGTAGAACGATATTTGGTAGAACTGAACAAATTGGATATGGGGAGCTTATATAAAAAACAGAGTGAAGAGGAATGGTCCATTGGACAGATGTATGTACATTTGATTCAATCAGCGCTTTTCTTGCATCTACATAATATTGAGCAGTGTTTGAGCAGCGGGGATTCAACATTAAACTCGGGTGAGGAAAAAACAGAACTGGGTAGGCAAGTGTTTGAATTAGGACAATTCCCTCCCGTTCCAATTAAGGTTCCTGCTTCCCCGCAGTACACCCCGCAACCACCCGAGAGTATGGAGTCTTTGATCGATGGGCTTCGCATGGTCGTGGAACGGATGAGAAGCACGGCAGCTGTTCTACACCAAGCGTCCGTAAACAACAAAATACGTCATCCAAGGCTTGGCGCTCTAAACGCTCAGGAGTGGTTTTTGTTGATAGAGATGCACTACAGACATCATTTTTTACAATTGGATCGATTGATATCGAATCTGGAGATGTAAACGAGAGAAGGGAATGGGATGTATTCATGAAACCAAATCAGGACAGCAGATATTGGATTGGTGTTGTATCTGCTTCTCATGTAAATGTAGCCGTAGAGGGAGGGTTTGCGCAGCTGTGCCATGGCAAGTCAGCACTGTTGCGACAGATGTCCGCGGGTGACTGGCTGATATACTATTCTCCACGCACAGACATATCAATAGGGCAGCCACTTCAGGCGTTTACCGCTATTGGTCAAATTACCGACGACAGGATATACCAATATCAGATGTCGGAATCCTTTGTACCCTTTCGCCGAGATCTCCGTTATCTTCCGTGTCGAGAAGTAAAGATCGCAACGTTGTTAGACCAACTTAGTTTTACACGTGGAAATCGCAATTGGGGGTTTCCATTTCGTAAAGGTCACTTTGAGATTGGGGCTGAAGACTTCATGATGATAGCTTCCTCCATGTTGGAAGATGAGACACAGTCACTACTAGATATTAGCTTAAGCCATAAATGTTAACCAAACCAAAAGGCCCATAGACAGTCTATGGACCTTTTAATTTTAAGGATAATCATATCCTCCACCGTTGATATTACATTTACGAAGACGCTGGATGCCCAAGGAAAGACCTTTAACCGCCCCGTATTTCTCAATAGCTTGAATCATATACACAGAACAGCTTGGTTCAAAACGACATTTGTTCCTCACTTCAATGGGGGCAAAACGTTGATAAATTCTAATACTCCATATCAGGATTGCTCTAACACGTCGTAGAACTATGAATAATATACTTGCTATGAAAACAATCTGGGCGCTTAGCAAAGCATATACTGGGGTGAATAGATTCAAGAGATAGAAACAGATCATAGAGATGATTAGACCTGCCAATAATGCAAGTGTAACGTTAAGCAAAGACTTCAACCAATCGATTTCGGGAATAACATGAGTTCTTATATAGAAGCTGCTTCGAGGATCGTTTTCTTCATGATGTGTATGTAAGAGTCTAATAAGTTCTTCTTCGGATGGCATGTTATTATATATCAGTTCCTCAGATTCTGAGTTTCTCATGATTGTTATACGATTATTAAATCTCTCTGTAGAAAATAAGCATATAATGATGCGTTGTAACAGGTTGCTGGAGACAACCGGGCTTCTCGGTGACAGCTAGCGACTCCATCGATTGATAGATCCATCCGGATTGTGCTTTGTGATTGATGATATCAGCAAATAAATTAACAGCAGCCTGAGTATCACCTCGGTTTACTTGAACATTTTTGGGACCTGGAACGACTGTGTACTCTCTCATTTAAATCATCCTTTCATATGTTGGAATTATGGCAATAGGCATTCCATTATTTTACTATGGGTATGGTGAACTGTCGATTGAAAATTATTAGATGAGATTGGATTAAATGATAGGCCATCTAACAGGATGGTCTTTGTTGTTATTAAGGTTTAAATTCAAGTGGAAAAGTCAATAAAAGCTCTGTAAGCAACGCTGTACAATCTACTGAAAACCAGTACAATTGAACCTATAAAACCATGAAATAAAGAGAGGTATTTCTCCATGACGGATACAAGTGGGAATCGCAAAGTTGACGGCTATCTAAAAAAACTCAAAGCGTGGAAGGAAGAGTCCACAAAGTTGAGAGAGATTATTCGGGATTTTGAACTGACAGAGGATATGAAATGGATGCACCCTTGTTACATGCTGGATGGGAAAAACATCGTTCTGATCCATGGATTCAAAGAATACGTGGCCATTCTGTTTTTCAAAGGTGCTCTGCTGAAGGATACACACGGCATTTTGGTCCAGCAAACGGAGAATGTACAGGCAGAACGCCAGCTTCGCTTCACCAGTCTGGAGCAGATTGTGGAGCAGGAGGCTATGATCAAAGCCTATATCCAGCAAGCGATTGAAGTGGAACAGGCCGGACTGCAAGTGGAAATGAAAAAGACTACCGAATATAGCGTTCCTGAGGAACTTCAGCAGCAGTTCGATGAGAATCCTGCTTTCCAGGCCGCATTTGAAGCACTGACACCCGGACGGCAGCGGGCATATCTCTATTATTTCTCACAACCGAAGCAATCCAAAACAAAAGTGTCACGAATCGAGAAGTACATGCAGCCGATCCTGGAAGGCAAAGGATTGAATGATTAATCTTATAACAATATATTTGAGGGAAATTTAAGAGTGAAAACGAGTTGAAAGCCTTTCAGATATAATTCGAAAGGCTTTTTGCTGTTTTTGCTAAAAGTGTAGATAACAGGAGAGTGTCCCATATGATTCGAACTTACCAATACTACGCAATATTTAATTTAGCTGAGGATGGAATTAATGTTACATTTCCTGATCAGCCTGGATGTATCACCTGTGGCGAATCAATTGATGAAGCATTAGTGATGGCGAAAGAAGCACTAGAATTATTTTTGGATGGAGAACCTGTTGAAGATATTCCGCCTCCTCAAAGCATAATGCCACAATTATTGAATCCTAAAGATAAAGCATATTTAATTGAAGCAAGTATTACGTATTATTGATGTTCTATTTTTACATATCTGAAGCTACAGCAGAAAGATCGGAATAAATAAGGCAGGCAGCAGATTCAATACCTTGATCTTCGTAATCTTCAAAATATTTAACCCCGTACAAAGCGCCAGGATGCCGCCAATCAGCGTAATTTCGTTCATGATGTTTGTCGTCATGAAGACGGATAAGAAATCAGCCGAGAAGAAGACCAGTACTTCGATAATCAATAGAATGAACGCTGAGAAGATGATGCCGATCCCAAAGGTGGATGCCAGAATCAATGACGTAATACCTGAGAAAATCGTATTGATTTGTAAAAAGGTATTATCCCCCTGTAATGCACTTTGTAGTGGCCCCAGAATCGGGATCGATCCCACGCACAACAATGAGATAGCAACCGTTAATCCTTCATTTAAGCCATTGGACGAGAATTTGGTCCTGATGTTGGACAAGATGTTCTCGAAATCAATGAGTTGCCCAATTATCCCGCCTATCGTCAGGAAGAAGAACGACGTTAGGTTTATTTTGGTACCAACGAATGATTTCGTCGCCCATTTCAGAACCGTACCCAATGGTATCCACACCACCTTGTAAAGCGACCCTTATTCTTCATGCTTCCCATGGGAAGTTGCTCACCAGTGCCAGATAAGGAGCCCCATGTCCATCCGTACATTTAGGAAAAAAACGGAGACGAGCAGATTGGGTCTGACAAATCATCGTTGTTAATCTCATCCCGCAGCTGCACGTCAGTGTAAAAGAATTCTCCCACACGACGCCTCGTCGTCACACCTGCATGGAGTACAGTCAGTGCGTTATGTTTCATTTTTTTCAAAACGTTTCTGCCGAACTTGGTATCCAATATCCGATCATAGGCACACTGCAACAAGCCTCAAATGGTGGATATGCTTTGCGCTACTTTTTTTTGGACTTAGATTAAAGTATTTTTAAGAATTGGAAACATTTATGATAAATTACTTGTTATATACAGTGTGGGTGACATGAATATGGAAGGTTTGGATTGGAGGGAAACAAAAAAAGATTGAGGTAGATAAGCGCAGTTTAACAAATTTATTCAAATCTAATGAAATGAGGGGGAAGGTTTAAAATGAAATCTCGAAGAACTTTTTTATTCTCCGTATTTGCACTAATATTCACACTCTCTTTTGTGTCACAAGCATATGCTGCTTCTACTGATTTGCCATCATATCCTATTGCAAAGCAAGAGAAGAGTGAATGGTGTTGGGCAGCAGTTAGTTCAAGTGTTCTTAAATTCATGGCTAACAAAAATGTCTATCAATGCGATTTCGTTAAGAAAGTGAAGTCAACCAGTTCTTGTGCAAATGTATCGGCATCCACAGTAGAAGCCCAAAGTGGAATGCATGACTATGGAGTATCTTCTAATTATTACTCAGGTAATCTAAATGTTGCCCAAGTAAAAAGTCAGATTGATGGAGGGCGCCCCGTATATGTGAGTTGGAAATGGAATAGTCCTACGGCTCTTATTGGTCATGCAGTTGCTATTTATGGCTATAGTAATACTCCTACCTATACTTATTATATGCATTATCTGGATCCTTGGGATGGAGTGAAAACTTCAATGGAATTCTCGAAATTTAACGGAGGTACGGGAGCAGAAAGAACGTGGAGATGGGGACTTAAAGACTTTTGGCATTATCAATAAGGATTAGCTGAGGAGGTCTATAATCATGAAATATATTAGAATTTTAATGATGATAGGGATAGGTCTAATGGTCAGTTACATTATGGCTCCAAGTAGTTATGCCAGCAATGTACCTGAAGATGTACAGACCTTTGCCAAAGGACAAGGATTGGATGAATTCAAAAAAATGGTATTAGACGATCCTGTGGGATATGGCTATGAGAATGAAGAAGAAGTTAAGTCTGTCACTTTAGGCCCTGGCTTCGAAGTATACTTATTTGACTCTGACAAGTTTAAAAAAGTATCTGACAGTCTGATTGATGTGTCTAAGCCGACAGGACAGTATGACTTTATTGTGCAATCGGGCGGTGTTGGAAAGTCATTTCTTAGTATAGAACAATTCGAAGGTGAGTTCAGATTGGTTCTTGCAGGAGGAGATGCCTCCAGGTTGGATGCGTCCTTAAATACGATGACAAAATCCTTATCTACTGACGTAGATACGCTTAATCCGGTATTAATCAAGGACGGAAATATCCGTTATTTGGCCGTGAAGATCAATGGTAAAGAAGTAAATATACCAGATGTACCTACTGAGAAAAAATCACTTATGGGAGGTATGGATAATAATCAGCTATGGGATTCCTCCAAGACGATTGATTTCTTAAAAGATGTGCAATCCCAAGGAGTTGATCCAGAAGTAGACGGTGCGGGTGGCTATCCGGTCATTAACTCCGGTACATCTCCGAATAATTATATGAGTATAACAATAATGAGTTTGGTCATTGCTTTAGTAGGTTCAATAGTAGTGTACATGTGGGTAAGAAAAAGACAGAGCTTGAAATGATTTAAACACCACATACAACATTTAAAACGAAGAACTCACCTTCCGTTCACAAAAGTAAGCATGTTGAGGGTTAAATTGAAGTTTTGTTTAACCAAAAGCACCTACGGTTTCAGGGTATCCTCCCTTCGTAGTTGCTTTTTTATACTGGGTTTTACATGTTTTTGAAGAGGGTGGTGGAATGATTTTGTTCATTAATATTCACTCCTGAATTTACCAAACTGAGTTTAGAACATCGTCGACTTCTTTGATTCTTGTGACAGATGGTGTTTGAATTAGATTTCCCTTGACCATGACCATAGCGATGTCTGACAAGGCCTCGATATGTTCCAGCGGATTTTGCTCCATAATAATCAGATCGGCATGTTTCCCGATATCCACCGTCCCTGTAACATCGTCAACACCGAGGATCTTTGCATTGGTTCGGGTCACCATGTCGATGACCTGTTTGTTGTTCAGGTTGGCCTGTCTCATGTAGTGGTCCATCTCTCTCCACATATCATAGTGAGTCACGTAAGGCATGGCGGCATCAGTACCTATACCGATGGTGATGTCGTTTTCGATCGCTTGTTTTACGCCTTTGAGCATGGAATCGTAGACCAGTTTGGAATTTTCTTTTACCGTTGCACTTACCTTCGTTACGCTGGTATCCAGTGAAGCGGATGGATAAGCGGCTTGCAGGGTGGGGATGAGTGCGGTGTAGCCATTCAGGGTATTGGGATTATTTTTATACAAACGAATGATTTCGTCATCCATCTCCGAACCGTGCTCGATGGTATCGACGCCACCTTGTAACGCAACCCGTACGCCTTCCGTGCTTTCCACATGCGCTGCCACCCGTAGGCCAATCTTATGCGCTTCATCGCAGATCGCCGCAACTTCCTCCACCGTCATCTGTAAACGTCCAGCTTCGCCAACCATCTTCGCATCCGTCACGCCACCCGTGACACAGATTTTGATCAGATCCACGCCGTGTTTTACATTGATGCGTACATTTCTTCTTGCTTCCCAAGGGGAGTCGCCAACCAGAGCCAGGAATGGAGCACCATGTCCGCCCGTGACACTTAGGAAAAACCCGGAGACAAGCAGATTAGGGCCGACAAAGTCGCCGTTATTAATCTCATCCCGCAGCTGGACATCGGTGTAAAAGAATTCCCCGACACTGCGCATTGTCGTCACACCCGCATGGAGTGCGGTCAGCGCGTTGCATTTCATGCGTTTTTTCAATGCGTTTCTACCAAACTTGGTGTTCAATATCAGATCATAGGCAAACTGCAACAAACCTTCACTGACCGAGAGACTGAACGGTTTACCATCTGCAAAGAGGTGTACGTGTGCATTAATTAATCCAGGCATCACGTATTTCCCTGAGAGGTCGATGGTTGTGTAGTGACTTGGGATATGCAACTCATGATCTCGGCCGATATCCTGGATAAGTCCTTGTTCATTGACGAGAATCGTCATGTTTTTTTGCAGATTGCGGTTCGCATCCCCGTGGATCAGATTGACGTTTTTTAATGCGTAAGCGGTGTTCATGTTGTGTTCCTCCTTTGGATATGGGTGAAGCGAGTAGTTAGGGTAACGACGATTTCTTTTTCAATAATGAATAATAAATTCATTTTTAGGTCAAAAAAATAGGCTGATCTATGATGAGGTTTTTTTGCGTGCAAACCAAGTGAAGTTGATCTGATCTGCACGCTTTGTCTACCCGGCATAAATGATGAGATGGAGTGTTATTCGTTGAGACTCTTCATACCGTACAGTCTGTACACATACAACGCTTCGAAAATTTGCTTTCGGCTATCCTCACTCATATCCCGCTTCAATAGATCTAGGTTCATGTCAATTACATTGTGTGCGAGGATGTTCAGTAAGATCGAGTTCTCTTCGGTGCCAATCTCATACCGTTTATATTGATTCTTGAGGTAGGCCTTCTTGGTTTCGATCATCAGCTCAACAAGCTCATTCTTGGCGTTGGTGTAGATGGTTCCTTTATTTTTTTCGAAGATGATGACAATCTGATTCCGGTATTTACGTAGCACATCTACCTGTTCCTGCAACAGCGCCGACTTTCGCTCGCTATCCGTTTCCTTGAACAAGGTCTGATTATCAAAGTGAATGGTCTCCACTAGCACATTTTTCAGATAATCCACTAGATCCGGTGGCACGACGGCGTAGAATAGTTCTTTCTTGTTCTTAAAATAAGTATAGATATTGCCCACGGAAATATTGATCTCATCCGCGATATCGCTCATTTTGGCATCCACATAGCCCTTTTCAAAAAAGACTTTGAGCGCCGCGTATTCAATCTCTTTCCTGACTTCGTCTTTCTTGGCTTGCACCATCGGGAACGACTCCTTAATAGTGAATGGTTGGTTCGTTATTAGGATAGACCTGTTTTGTCGGGATTGTCAATGGGGGGAGACAACAGGAACATTTTGTGACTTTTTCGAACGGCCTTCTACCCGAGCATATGTTATGGTGTTGTGCTAATAATGAAGCTCACATAGGGTACGTGATGGTGAAAAGTTCAAGAACCTGATCATTAGTCACTTTACATAGAAATTAGGATTTTAAGAAAATTTAGAGGTGAAAAGAATGAAGGAACATTTATACTTAAAAAGATATGTTTGATTATATAGAGAAGATACAAGACAGAGAAAAAAGAAAATAACATCAATGGGACTTAGTAATTGAGTGCTTTTTGTAACTTAGTACATTAAGCTATTTTCTGTTCCCTGGTATTAATTTATTACGAGCTAACTTACCATATACAATTATAAGTTATGTTCTGTTTTTAGTTTACTATTGCTCTATTTGATATTTTAATTCAGTTTTAATTTCTTGAAGAATAGATTTTTTTAACAATCTTATTGTTGCATCTTGTTAAGGATAGCTAGCAACCTATTTTTGTTAACAAAGTTTAACATATAGTTTGAAAATATATCAAAATATGCTATAATTTTTTTACTTCATGTTTTAGATATGAAGGTTGGAGATTGTTATCAATCTGTTTATGAACAATTCTTGAAAGATAGATAAGAATATGTTCTCAGATGATAGCTGTTCGGTAATCATGATAGTAATTAACCAGAGTACAATCTTGGTCACTGAGCATCCCTCCCTAACTATTATACTATAGTTGCTAATTCGGGAAATTTTTGGGTAGTTGGATTTAGCATGCACTCATTTATCATTATTGCAACTAAATACAAGTTTTAAGCTATACCTGTCATCTAAGGGATACTACCCCCCGTGTTGACAGGTATTACGCTTTTTAGGGAGGATTTGAGTGGAACTTCAAAAATGGAAAGAAAAGAATAAACACAGAAGAAATTATGCACATTTTGATTCAAAGGTTTCTTTAAATAGAGTATGGGATTATATAAATAATCCTGAAAAAGTTTCGAAACATGGCTTTTATCCGTTTATTCATTATACAATTATATTCCATAAATTTCATAAAATGAAAGGTAGAATACAAAAACCTCGTGAGATTTATTATTCTGCACATAAGGATCGATACATATATCAGTACTATGGATTTAAATTAAATCAAATATATAATGAAAGAGCAAAACTTGATAAAATTGATGACGTAGCAATAGCGTACAGGAACAATAAGCCTAAAAAAAATAATATTCACTTTGCTAAGAGAGCTATTGATTTTATCAAAAGCCAAAGTGAATGTTATGTAGTTATAGGTGATTTCACTAAATTTTTTGATAGTTTAGATCATGCATATTTAAAACAAATGATATGCAGTTTGTTAGATGTAGAGAGACTGCCAGGAGATTATTACGCGGTCTATAAGAACATAACAAAATATTCAAAGTGGGATCTTAAAATTCTCCTTGAACTAAATGGGTTGAAGAATGATATAAAAGCCTTCAATAAATTGGAGTATGCTATCTCACCAAAAGAATTCAAAGAATTAGTGAAAACATATGTAATACCTAATCCTGATAATTACGGAATACCGCAGGGATCCGCAATAAGTGGAGTACTTTCAAATATTTACATGTTAGCATTCGATAAATCAATTAATAATGTTGTCAAGAAAAGCAATGGATTATACATGAGGTATAGTGACGATTTTATAGTTATACTTCCAAAAGAAGATTGGAATGAATTTCGAAAGAAATTCCAATTAATTAACTCAATTGTTGATGAGACTCCTAATCTCGATCTACAACCAGATAAAACACAAATCTTTAAGTTCGATAATGGTAAATTGATAAGCTTTAATGAAAAAATATTGCATAATGTCAAGAATGGAAACAATATTATGAATTATTTGGGCTTTTCTTTTGATGGTCAGAATGTTGCAATAAGAGATAAAACTATATCTAAATATTATTATAGAATGTATAAAAAACTAAAAAATGTTATTAATAATAATGGAATTACTAAAAAAGGAAACAAAGTGAGTTTTGAAAATTTATATCGAGTATATTCAGTTAAAGGGTCTAAGTCCGAAAAGGGTTCTAAACTTGCCAAAGGAAATTTTATATCGTATGTAAAAAGAGCAGAAAAAATCTTTGTAGATGAGAGAAACATAGGAATAGTTAAAAGAAGACATATGCAGAAAATAAGAAAACAAATAAATAAAATAAAATAAATTTCTCCATTACCGATTGTTACGTGTTCAGGTACCACTTTCTTTTTACATCTATGTTAATCTCTCCTTAACAAAGGAGTGGTGACATGACAAGTACTAACAGCGAAGACCTCGCTTCGAAGTACACACAACTTGTCCAACAAGAAGATGATTACGTAGACCAACTGGTTACCTGCAACAAACTCATCCTAGACGCCATGGACATCATCGCGAAACAGGCAGGTGTGCTAGAGATGGATACCGTGAAACAAGCAGCATTTCACCTTCATTCCATGGAACAGGATTTGAATCGAAAGTTATTTAAAGTCCGACTGGAGAAGAGCATCTTGGCAAATCAAATGAGCCAGTCTACATAAAGTCACCTTAACTAAAGGGCAGTGCAGGATCACACAAGATGATCTTGAACTGTCTTTTTGTCTTTCCATCCAAACGTTTTTCGCTTCCAATTTAGCATTGACTTTCCTCCCAAATCCCCCTACACTTCAATTATTAAAATACTTTTAAAAACATTCATTGAAATGGTTCGAAATGAACGAAAGGAGGCATATAACTTACCATGTTACCCACATCACACAACACCCAACAGGTGAAGCGCATCAACGTTGAACTTGTGAAGAATACGCTACGCTCCATGGGAGTGGGCACTAAGGCTTCCATTGCGAATCTGACGAAACTCAGCGTAGCGACATGCGGCACCATCCTGAATGAGTTACTCCAAACAGGTGAAATTATCGATCTGGGTCCAGACGAATCGAGTGGGGGAAGACCGGCGAGTCGGTATCAATTCAATGCGGACTACGCCAGCGTACTTTGCCTGATTATTCGAACAGAGGGCGGCATTCACTCAATCACGCATACATATGCCAATCTGAACGGAGAGATGGCGGACGAACAGACACTATTTATGGATGAGATTAATGTCCCGGTGGTAGAGGATCTGATTGCAAATCTGATCGAACAACACCACAATGTTCAGGCGATTGGGATTGGCATACCTGGCGTGGCACACAACGGTGTTATTGGGATTTGCGACGTACCGGAGCTGATGTATCAGCCGCTTGGGCCAAGGCTTAAGGAACAATATGAAGACGTGGAAGTGGTCATTGGAAACGACATGAACCTGACGGTCTACGGACTGTATAACCAACAACAATTTGAGGAAGAGAAGAACTTTGCGGTGGTGACATTTCCGGAGAACCATTTTCCGGGTGCAGGCTTTATTATTGATGGTCGTCCGTTGACGGGGAATACGCAATTTGGGGGCGAGGTGTCCTTTTTACCTTTTGGCGTTTCACGGGAAGAACAGTTGCGAATGTTGAAAGCGACGGAAGGGTTGCAGGAACTGGTGGTACAGACGCTGGTATCCATCATCGCGATTATTAACCCCGCCACGATTGTGGTTACAGGTGATACGATGGACCTGGCTATGCGGGATGGCCTGACGCAAGGCTGTCTGGATCGAATGATTCCATTGGAGCACATGCCGGAGCTGATCATCCAAAGAGACACTCGGCGCGAATATGTGACTGGGCTAGTCGCGGTGACGCTGGAGAGCCTGACCTACCGCATCCAGGTGATTGAGAAGCAATGGTAAAGGAAAAAGGAGCTTTTACGAGTATTCTATTTTTAGGAATAAAGCTTAACCATGTTTCCTATTTCAAATGTACAAATCATTTACACGATAACGGAGAGGGCAGAACCAATCTGAAGAACGCCTTTATCACTGTATTTTCACCTTTAGGAACAAATCAAAAAAATACAGGGATAACAGCGGTCGGAAGATGGTACTGCAATCGTAGTTATCAAGTGTAACCATTTTTCCGAACACAATGGGGGAACTTATTTTGAATCAGCAAGCAGGTACGCAAGGGAACAAACGAAAGTTCAACAAGCTGTATGCCATGCAGCTGGCAACGATCTTTCTTGGATTTATCGTATTCGGGATATCGGAAAATATTAAGGGGCCTGCCATCCCGCGCATTCAATTCGACTTCAATCTGGATGAGAAACAGCTCGGGACTTTATTGTCCCTGAATGCACTGGGTTACCTGATCGCCTGCTCTTTCACGGCTATTCTGGTTCGCAAATGGGGCATCAAGGCGGTTAGCATCATATCGTTTGCATCGATGATCCTCTCGGGTGTGTTCATTTATGTGTCTCATACCTATCCACTCTTTGCTTCATCGTACTTCTTCATGTACATCGGTAACGGCATGCTGGAGATTGCCTTGGCGATTCTGGGTGCTCGGATCTTTCTAAAAAACACAGGTACGATGATGAACCTGTCCCACTTCTTCTATGGGCTGAGTTCAACGGTAGCACCTTTGCTGGCGACGGGTGTCATGTCCTTGAAGGTGTTTGGACACGAACTGGACTGGCGCGGCATGTATCTGGTGATGTTGTCACTCTGTCTGCTGCCGATTATTGCGGCGCTGCGCAGCAAATTCCCGGGGGATGATCTTGCTCATGAAGATCGGACATCACTGAAGACGTTAACACGTGATCCAGCCCTATGGCTGATGGTGCTTATTCTTTCTTTTGGCGTGGTATCGGAACTGGCGGTTGGGGGTTGGCTGGTTAATTTCCTGGAAAAAGCCTATACGTGGGACACGGTCAAAGCCTCCGGGTTATTATCTGCGTTCTTCCTCACATTCTCGCTGGGACGCCTGCTGCTTGGACCATTGACGGACCGGATCGGATTTGTATTGTCACTGATTCTGTTCTCGGCGTTCTCGGGAGTATGTACGTTCGTAGCGCTTGCAGGGGGAGAGCGTCTTGCGATTTTCTTTGCAATATCTGGCGCGGGAATAGCGATGATCTATCCAACAGTTATGGCGTTTATCGCACGCAGATATCCGAACGGCAGTGACACCGCGATTACGTTCACGGTTACCTTGATGGGGGTTGGTAGTGTCATCGGTAACTATGTGATTGGCTGGGTGATTGAGGGCGTGAAGAATCTGTACGGTTCAACGACTCAGTTAGGGCTGCTGCGCGGACTTCAGGCGGGATATGGATTCATCGGTTTATGTGCTGTGATCTGTGCGGCATCGGGAGTAGTGTTGTATGTGTATTTGAAAAGACGACAGGAATTGATTTAGAAATCAATTGAAACGATAAAGCCCCACTGATCGCCATGATCGGTGGGGCTTTGCATATGAATAACCAAGTTAGATTAGTACGGTGTATCACCTATCGCAGTATCTTCACAAATCATAACCACGGGTCATGTAGAGTAAGGACTTTTTTTCATCATATACCAGCCACTCTACTATACAGCCCGCATTTCCTCAGGCAAACCTATGACTTGTTCAAAGCCGTTCTTCTTTTCCAACGTTTCAAAAGCACGTAAAATCCAAAAGCACCCAAGAAAACCACCGCTGCCGGAACGATATAAGGTTTAACAATCTCGTCCACGTGCTCCCATTGAGAGCCTAGTTTGAAGCCTAAGTAAATGTACAATGAGGTGATCGGAAGCATGGCCAAGAAGGTAAAGATACTGAATTTAAACACATTCATCTTTGCCATTCCACATGGGATGGAGATCACGGTCCGAATACCGGGTACAAAACGTCCATAGAATGCTACCCCGCTGCCATATTTCTCGAAGAACTTATCGGAAGCGTCCAGATGGTGGGGGCGAATCAAGAAATACTTGCCGAATTTTTCGACCATCGGTCTGCCGCCGTATCGTCCCAGGGCATATAACGTCAGAGGTCCAAACGTTCCGCCTACGGTACCAGCCAGAATAGCCAGCCAAAGTTTCATATCCCCAAGATACACCCAATATCCCGCCATGGGCAGTACAAGTTCAGCAGGTACGAATTCAAACGACAAGGCAATAACGAGACCTGCGTATGACAAATCTTTAAAAAAGAGTATAAATTGCGTGATCCATTCTGTCATGCTTTCCCTCCATGAATCTATCTTTTTTATATATAAAAGAAACACTCCTGTACAAAGAGTAACAATAGCGAATAGAGCTTGTCAAAGTTCACATGGATGTCCTTTTCAGGACACACTGCGGCAATATGTTTACCCGTACATAAGGCCTGGATTCATTGACACTTCATACAGAAGTGGATACCAGGCAATGATATGCTTATTTTGCTTTATACCAATGGTATATCTATTCATAATCATAGGCTGTACAATCATTATTTTATGGTTGAATACAATGTATCCTTTTATTGTTTCATGTATATCATATAGATATACAACTGTAGGGAGGTGAGGTATAATTGGAGCATCAATCAAACGAAAGGCGTGGGATTGCCATGACTACAGCCACACTTAGCAAATGGGGAAATAGCAGTGCAATTCGCATTCCTAACCAATTGCTTAAGCGTCTTAATCTGGAAGAAGGCTCGGAAATCGAGATTTTGGTGACAGAAGATAATGAATTGTTGTTGCGTCCAAAAACCAAGCCTGTAGAGTCCAATGAGGAACTACGTAACCATCTAAAGACTTTGCTCTCTAAAGTGAAACAGGATACAAGACATGAAGAAATAGACTTTGGTACTGAAGGGAACGAGTTACTTTGATTATTCCCAAACGAGGCGATCTGATATGGCTTGACTTTGATCCTCAAGCGGGTCACGAGCAAGCCGGGAGACGACCGGCTATTGTTCTATCGGAACTTGAATTCAATGAAATAACGGGTTTTGCCGTTGTATGTCCCATAACGAGCCAAGCCAAGGATTATCCTTTTGAAGTTACACTACCAGAAGAGCTGCCATTTTCAGGTGTTGTTTTGACGGATCAGTTGATGAGTCTTGATGTGCGGCAACGACGTATCCAAATTGCGGGGCATGCCGAACCAACCTCTGAATTTATGACATCAGTTCTACGCAATGTCCGTTCTATATTGGCATAATTGAAAATTAGTAGCTGATCATATTCCTAAATCCACGTCTAACTAAAAGACGTGGATTTTTTCTTTCATACTTAAATAGATTCGTCCATCCTTGACGCTTCTAACAAGAGCTTCCGAAAGGCACATATAAGTTGGAAAGAAAGATTTTTAATTCTCTGAAAATGCTTCCATTTATAGTATGATAAGACTATCGCTAGCTTCTTCACCATCCTGTACATAAAGAGAAGGAGATCCAAATATGACAGTAACTTCGATTATTGATCAAATCCATATTATTGAATACGATCCCTCTTACGCTGCCGCACTCGCTGATATGTGGAACCGTAGTAATGAAAGCTGGGGAGGTGGCACCAACCTTAGAACAGAGGAAACCGTTCGCCGTGAGATGGAGAATTCGTCCAATCTATATGTGTTTCTAGCCGTTCATGAGAAAGAGGTTGTTGGCTTCTGCAGTTTTGCTCATTACCGCTATGACGAGAGAGCGCTATATGTACCTTTGCTTAACGTACGCCCCGACTATCACGGTTATAAGGTTGGACGTAACCTGATCCTGAATGCTGTGCGCAAGACCGTGGAGGCCGGATGGCCCCGCCTGGATCTGTTCACATGGGCAGGGAATACAAAGGCTGTACCGATGTACAAGAAATGCGGATTCTTCTGGGAGAAAAAAGATGATAATGTGCATCTGATGAATTTCATCCCTACCATTTTGCAGACCGAAGCACTTGCTCCATATTTCGAGGAGTTGGATTGGTATGCAGACAGCACGCGTGAACTCGTGGTCGAGCCGGATGGCCGACGGGAACGTGGTTTTGATTTCTTTGACTACACGTGGAAAAAGGGAGATGTCTCCCTGCGGGCTGAATTTGAAAAGTCGGGTCGCGGGCTGACTGCCCTCGAAACACCAGATTACGAAATCTCAACAGAAGTCGATGATCATGATCTGGTTTTCGGTTCCAGCTATAAGGTTCGCTATCGCATTAAGAACATTTCTGCATCCGAACTGGCAGTCGAGATCAAGGGTGAGGATAACAAAAACATTCGATTTGCGCTGGACGTTGCACGAGCAGTGGCTCCGGGAGAAACCATCATCGTGGAAGGTGAGTTCCACCTTGATCCAATTACAGAGGAACAGAATAACAATAAGACCCATCCCGTGGTTGCCAGCACTTGGTTGATCGGCGGTAAGAAAGCGGAGTTCAGGTTAGGTATTGCCCCGAAATTCCCGGCCAAGATCAAGACCGTCTTGCCTGTGAAGGAGCTCTATCCAGGTATTCCGGCGGAGTTGGTTCTGAACGTGGAAAATAATGTGGATGCAGAAACGGAGTTCAGCTTGAACCTGCCTGAGGATGAATTCCTGGAATGGACGGAGCGTTCGGTGCGCCTTACGGTGCCTGCCAAAGGTAAAATGTCTGTGCCAGTGCCTTTCACCTTGCGTTCATATGGTCTCTATTCCCAAGAAGTAGAAGTGACGGCTGTCCCAGTGGGGAACCATGCGATTTCTTTTACAAGCAAAATTTCTGTACTAATGAAGGGAATCGAAGGGAAATATGGCGGGCAGATTGAGGATCAATGGGTGGCTGTTAATGGTGCATTCTCTATTCATATGAGCAAACAAGATAATAACATGTGGATTGAATACCCGGGCTCCCGTCATTCGTTCTGGTGGACTTATCCGAAGCTGGGTAAGCCGTTTGCCGAAGAGTTATCCAAGAAACAAGCAAAAGAAGTCAATATTTATCCCGAAGGTGAACGTCAGGTTCTTGAAGCACTGTATGACTCGGAGGATTTCCCTGGCTTGCAGATCAAGTCCGTGGTCAAGCTGTCTGCGAATGGAATCGCCGAATTCCACCACGAGGTTGAAAATACACGAGGTACCGCTTGGGAAGAAGACCTGTTTCTAATGAACAACTTCGGGTTTTACGGAAACCGGTTAATTCTCCCGTATCAAGATCGTTTTGTGGATATGGGGGATTCTTACGCTGGCGATCCGAGCCATTGGGACAGCGCCCAAATCACGGAGAACTGGCTGTTCTGTAAGGAGGAGTATGGTGCCAGCGGTATCTATTGGGACCCTTCTCTGAAGTTGCTTCGTCCGGAATACACGCTGGGGTTTCAGCATGAGCTTGGCCGTATTCCCGCAGGAGCCGTTGTGCGGACAAAAGCAACTGTATATGCTTTGAACACGTTTGCCAAATGGTCGGATTTCCGTGCGTTTGCACAGAAGCAGCGTAACCCGATCATTCCGTTGCTGGACAGTCATCTGGATCTGACACTGAGTGAGGGGAATCCATTTGCCCCGGACGTGCTGCAAGCAACGTTGACTGAACACAAACTGGTTCCGCTTGCGGGCAAGCTGGAGCTGTATGTACAGCAGGGTGGTGAACAGGAGGTTATGGCCAATGCTGAGGAATTCAGTCCGGAGCAGAACCTAAACTCCGCCAAGCTGACATTTTCACCAGACGAAGCGGACCGAGACCAGCACGTGAGTGGTTGGAAAGTTCGTGGGCTATACCGGGGTGAAGATCGGATTCAGGAGCGAACTGCCCTTTGGTTCCCGCAGAGCGGAACAGAGGTGAAGCAGAAGATTGAAGAAGGTTCATCTGGACCTTTGTATACCGTAGACAATGGAGTATTGTCGATCGCCGTTGCTCCTGAATTCGGGAGTGTAGTACACTCCCTGAAATATGCAGGAGAAGAATGGTTGGATAGCTCGTATCCTGAACCGGCTCCACGCTCGTGGTGGAATCCGTGGTACGGCGGACTGGGTGTGGGGATTCCGGGCATGAATGGTTTCAGCCGGCAGTTGGAACAAAGAGTCGCTTCCTGGACAGAGCAGAAGGATCAATACGGCAACGTCTGGAAGGGTGTGAAACTGACTACCCGGATTGAGAAGCATGAAGCGAATCGGGGAATCACGATCCACCAGCATTATCTGATGCTCCCGGGTGTTCCTGTGCTATGCACGCTGCTTGCCGTGACCAACGAAAGCGGCCTGACGCTGACGGATTACTCGCTTGCGGAGGAACGTTTCCTCCAGCCTTCATCTGTATTTGCGGAAGGTTGGATAGAGCAACCGGGTAAAGATCGATTCCCGCTGGGCAAGGTGGATGTGGGCCTGCCACTTGAAGACCTTTTGCGAGTAGGATCGGTTTCGCGTGAAAACATGCTGCATGCGGTCCATCGTTACCCGAATCAGAGTGCGTGGGGGTTTGCCAATAATCAGGTGACGGGTCTGAACGTGAATCATCATCTGACAGTCCAGCACGGGGAGACGGTCTGGACGGAGCCGACATATCTGGTTCTGGGGCCAATCCCGCTAAGTTCACCGGATGTGCATGACCTTCTCAAACTGAATTTTGCAACTTCTACCGATGAAAAGGAGGCTTCACATGCCGATCATTGATATTCACATTCATCTGTCGGACATCGACAGCTTTCACCGAACAGCGATCGATCTATCGAAAGTGGATTACTCAGCCGCTGGTCTTAAAGCGGAGTTTGATAAAAACGATGTCATTATGGGTATCGGAATGGGGGTTACGGAGCAGACAAAGGGAGCGTTCCCGGATTCCAGTTCCCCTAACCCGATGGGACTTGACCTGGAAGAGAAGATTCCGTCATTCCTCATGGAATGCGTGGGGATTAATCCCAATGCGTTAGACGGTAAAAACGCGCAGGACGAGCTGGACCGGATTGAAGCTAGACTGCAATCCCCCGAGGTAGCCGGAATCAAACTCTATGCCGGATACTATCATCACTATGTGTATGACAAAATCTATACCCCGGTCTATGAACTTGCAGCCAAGTACAACTTGCCTGTTGTGATTCATACGGGTGACACGTACTCCATGAACGGGTTGCTCAAGTATTCGCATCCGTTGACGGTGGATGAATTAGCCTTGCAGCAGCGCGGTGTGAACTTCATGATCTGTCATTTGGGTGATCCATGGGTGATGGATGCAGCTGAAGTGGTGGCGAAGAATCCTAACGTGTACGCGGATTTGTCTGGTCTTGTGGTGGGGGATCGGCCTCATTTTGAACGGTTCATGAACGAGCCTTTGTTCATGGATCATTTCCGCCGGGCCTTGGTCTATTCGGATCATTATGAGAAAATGCTGTTTGGTACCGACTGGCCGCTTGCGCCCATCGATCTGTATGCCGAATTTGTCCGTCGACTTGTACCGGAACAGCATCATGATAAAGTCTTCTACGAGAATGCCTTCGGGCTGTTTCCGCGTATTGGACAGCGGATTGCCGATCTGGGGTAGAACCTAAGTGCCGAATTCTTAATATCTGAGGGGATGTAGACCATGCATGTTATGGAAGCATGCGATGGTTATATTGAATCCCTGTGATGTAAGCTCCTGCCACTTTGCTGGCAGGAGCTTTTTGGTCCAGGAGAACAAGGCATTCATCTTACGTCTAATCTGATGAGGGGATTAGGAGAACAAAGGTTGAATCACCATTTTCATATACCTTTTTAAGTCGTTTTTTGCATGTGGGTATTGTTCCCAAACCCCAAGGTTCCAACTCATATAACGGATCCCGAGATATCGGGATGCCAGAGAGAAGTACTTTTCGAATTGATATTGTGGAATATCGTATCCGTGAGAACTTAGGGACTCCCGATAGATCTCAACTTGTTTCAAATGTGTACAGCGCAGAGGGATATCGAAGAACAGGGAGCCATACCTTGCTTCCTCCCAATCGATAAAATAAACATCCTCATTGTTGTGTACCAATACATTGCCAGGATTCAGATCATTATGAATCATCGTATGTGTGTGTTCATCCTTAATGAGAATTTCAAGATCATCTACAATATTACTTGCTACAGTATCAATTTCCGAAATGAGCGGTGATCCAAATTCCTCAATGAATGATGGACTTTCTATGGCGGTGTTCCACAAAGGCCTCCAGCGTCTTTCCATCATTTCGATGATATGAGATCGATCCACAATAGGTATCCATGGCAGTTCTTTTTTCGACCCCATATTCGTTCCATGTATGTAAGCCAGTGCTTGTAATTCTTTATTCTGAAGCAGGTCTATATCCAGATGACTATAATCGGTTTGGTAGTCCACATCCTGAATGCAGATCAGACTGCGATCTTGAGTATGAGGTTCATTCGAAAGATGATAGGGTACATTGGCTCCCTGTAAAAATAATGTGGACAAGGCGGAGCGTTCAATGAATGTGGCCTTCTTTGTTACGAAAGAAATATCCTTTTTCACACCATTTATAAGGAATTCAATATGATGTCGAAACATTTCAACGGCTTGAGATCCCGCACCGATAGGGTTACTTTTGATACTTTGAATGTGAATATCCGAGGATACATATTGATTAATGGTTTGTTTTATTAAATGTTGTAATGTGACAGACTCCATACTCATCTGTTGTCTCCTTTTTGCCTGTATTTGTTTTTACGAATAAAGAGATCTATAATGGTGGATGCACAAAATTTCAGACTTCTTTGGAGGAACATACGTTATGAGATCTTTTCAGTTTTATAATCCGACCCGGCTGATTTTTGGCAAAGGGCAACTTCAAGCACTACAAACCGAAGTTCCAAAATACGGAAAACGTATTTTGCTTGTATATGGTGGTGGAAGCATCAAACGTAGCGGGCTGTACGATCAGGTAATCAGCCGGTTGAATGAGATCGGAGCAGAGGTTACGGAACTGGCTGGTGTGGAACCGAATCCTCGTCTGTCTACGGTTCATAAGGGTGTAGAACTATGCAGAACACATAACATTGATCTGGTTCTTGCGGTTGGCGGCGGCAGTGTACTTGACTGTGGGAAAGCCATCGCAGTAGGAGCCAAATACGATGGAGACATGTGGGATGTTGTTGTGCGCGAAGCAACCCCGGAAGGCGGACTTCCACTGGGTACAATTCTAACGATGGCAGCGACAGGCTCCGAGATGAACAACGGTTCAGTAATAACCAATCAGGACACGCAGGAAAAATGGGCATGGTTCAGCGAGTATTCTTTCCCAGCGTTCTCCATTCTCGATCCGGAGTACACATACACCGTACCACTGGATCAGACTGTATACGGCATGGTAGACATGATGTCTCATGTGTTTGAACATTATTTCCATCTGGATACGAATACACCGGTTCAGCTTGGATTCTGTGAGACGATTCTTCGTACCGTTATTGATACGGCCCCTCGTCTGATTAAAGATCCGGAAAACTATGAACTGCGTGAAACCATTCTCTACTGTGGAACAATGGCGCTTAACGATGTCCTGAATATGGGTCTTGCCGGAGATTGGGCTTCTCACAATATAGAACATGCCGTTTCGGCCGTGTACGACATTCCGCATGGGGGTGGCCTTGCAATCCTCTTCCCACACTGGATGAAACATAATCTGGATGTGGATGTAGATCGATTCAAACGTATGGCTGTTAATGTATTTGATATTAATCCTACTGGAAAGTCGGACAAACAAGTGGCTGAAGAAGGCATTGAAGCGCTGCGTACATTCTGGACTTCAATTGGTGCCCCTAGCCGTTTGGCTGACTATGACATCGACGACAGTCAGATTGATGTGATGGCTGATAAAGCGATGCGATTCGGTCCGTTCGGATTCTTCAAAAACTTGCAGCGTGAAGATGTAGTACAAATTTATCAAGCTGCACTGTAATTGTAAATCTTACAATCACTTTGTATATTGAGTCACATTAAACAAGGACCTTCCTTTAATACTAAGGAACGTCCTTGTTTTTTTATTATGACATCATATCTTGTGCGCTCTACCTTTTTTTCTGGACTTCAATGTCATGTGATCCCCTTTTTGAATTAATTCTTCGGTTCAACTACGGCTTCATTGACAGGGGTATCCTTTCGTTTCAGATACATCTTGCTTGGACGGTGCAAGAGCACGATAAGCAGGGCGAAGAGATGAATCAGGGTGAACAGGTTACTCTCATTTGGAATGGAAACGAATAGCGCCAGACTCAGAAACGTCACGGTGAGCTTGAACTTTCTTTTGGTGATGAATATAACAGCGAGCAGGCTGGGACCGATGATAAACAACATTCTGGCTAAGATTACGCCAGAGGCGTAAGCCAGATCATCTCCTTTGCGTGAGAAACCCAGATAGGCCTCCATGTTCTGGTTGAAGTCAATGAGGAACACGATAAAGGACACGATCACATAGATCAGTTTTACACTTAATAAAATGCGCACGACATTTAATAGCGTGGGTAATGCTGTTTTTACCATATCACTTCTCCTATTCGACATTTAATATAGTAGGCATTTTCGGATTCAATGCGTTGTCCCTCTTCCTGCACGATATGTATTTCATATATTATACGATGTTGATGTCATATTTTGTATTAACCCAAAGTCTTCATTTTCCAATCGTTTGCAGTGGCCTTTGACCTAGTATAACTGGCGAAACAGCTTACAGATTATTTGATATCGACCGATATAAAGTAGATACATAGAATTTGGACTTCATAATGATGAAAATGAAAATGGATGGTGAATGTAATCATGGTATTTAGCAAGGCAAGAGAACGCATGCGCAACATGTCGTTCAGAGTCAAATTACCACTTATGATCAGTCTGCTGGTGTGTATCGTACTGGCGGTAACTGCGGTAGTGTGTTACAGCGTAGCGGCAGTTATTACACTCGACAAAAGTAAAGATGAAATTAAGGCAACCTCGGATCGGGTGGGGGCAGGTCTGTATGCTTCACTAAGTTTGGAAGAGCAATCCACTTTTCTGATTACAACACATCGGACCTTTCAGGATCTGCTAGAGATTCGGAATACGGATGGACAGGAAGGTGAGAACTTTTTCTCGGAAAACAATGAACTGCTGGATAAGGCGAGTGGTATTCTCGCGGATAGTCTGGCAGGTATGGAAGGTAACAACAGTCTGATTTTGTTGGATCGGAATGGCATTATTGTTGCAGCGAATGATCCGGCAGTGATCAAGGCAGAACGCGGAGATCGGGCATATTTCCAAGAAGCGATTCAGGGTAAAAACGTGATTAGTGAAGGGATTGTAGCCAAGTCCTCAGGACAACTTGGTACGGCTTTTGCCATGCCAATCTACAATGAGAATCAAGAAGTACAGGGAGTGCTCGTATCTGCGGCATCCACCTCGTTCTTCGTTAATCAGCTACAAAATATCAATATTAATGATGAGGGAAAAGTGATCATTCTGGACCGTGTAGGTATGGTCATCTACGATTCATCGGATGAGAAGTTGGCAGGCCAGAAGATGGAGTCCGGCGAATACCAATCATTGATTGATCTTGCTCCAAACGCTGAACTGCAGCAAGGGGAGATTAGCACAGATGAGAAAGTGGCGTATTACTCCAAAATTCCAAGATCCGACTGGACCGTCGTTGTTGAAGATAAAATGAGTGATGTGCAGAAGCCTTTGCGTGCGATGGCAAAACAGATGTATATTGTTCTGTTTAGTGCGATTGCGGTTTCCGTCGTAGCCGGTATCCTGATCTCTTTGCTGGTAACCAGACCAATTACAAGACTAACTGTGTTGTTCAGACAGCTTGCGGGCGGCGACCTGACGGTGCAGGCTCAAGGTAAATATAGCGGAGAATTCAAACAATTGGTGGACAGCTTCAATACCATGGCAGCAGGCAATAAACAGCTGATCTCCAGCATGAACCATTCCATCGGCATCCTGAAAACAAGTACATCCGAGCTGGAACAGTCCACTCAGCAAACTTCGACCACGATTGCCGAAACAACGACAACAGCATTTGAGATTTCACGAGCGATGGAGTCCCAGGCGAACGATACGGGAGCCATTGTGGACAAATTCATGAATGTTGGTAATAAGATTGCAAACGTGAATGGAATGTCGCAGGCAGTGAAGTTCAAGGCAGATGAAATTACGGATGCTTTCCAAAATAATCATGAAGTTATTGATGCACTCATTGCGGTGAACGGGCAGAACGAGATTGAAGTTGGCAACATCTCCAAAATTACAGTGCAACTCGCCGAAAGTTCCTCGGGCATTCACCAGATTACAGGAACGATTGCCGAGATCGCAAATCAGACGAAATTACTTGCGTTGAATGCTTCAATCGAGGCGGCGAGAGCTGGTGATCAGGGACGTGGCTTCGCAGTCGTTGCTTCTGAGATTCGCAAGCTGGCAGAGCAGACGACAGCTCAATCGGAGGATATCAACCGAATTGTGATGCAGACCATTGATCACGTGGAGCAGAATAACCGAAGTGTTCAGGCTATTGAAGCGATTGCGGAACAGCATAAGAGCAGTGTTAGCCAGACGAAGGAGACATTCAATTTTGTCACCGAGAATATGAATGAGATGATGAGCCAGGTTCAGGCTATTGCCACGGAGATCGAATCGATTGAACGTGATAAGGATGACGTCATTGGAGCTGCACAGAACTTGTCTGCTTCCGGTGAAGAGGTGTCGGCTTCTGTTGAGGAAGTCACAGCAACCATGCAGGAACAGTCCGGCATGACTGAACATTTGACAGATATGGTGCAGAGAATTGATGAACTGACCAAACAACTTGCCGAGGAATCATCTCGCTTCAAAACAACATAGGAATACGAAAAGAAACCCGTTTTTCTAAAGAGAACCGCGTTTCTAGACAAAGAGAGCACCTGTACCCATCTATGGCTACAGGTGCTCTTTGGTGATGTGTTACTCTCCTCGAATGGAAGGCGCATACGCCAACACTTCCATCTCGATTAAATAAGGGCCTAACCCGCTAAATACGGTAATGCGGGCGGGATAGGGCTGCTTAATCATTCGCGCATACACTTCGTTGTATTCGGACTGATCCTCGACTCGGGCCAGATGAGTGGTTACCTTCACAATATGATCAAGTGTAAGTCCGGCTTCTTGCAGGATCACCTCAATATTACGAATACACTGCTCAGTCTGCTCCTTAATGCCGCCGATAGGCTCAAGCGTCTGTGGATCGACACCTACTTGACCTGCGACGTAGACTAAATCTCCTGCGCGGACAGCATGGGAGAAAGGAAGTGGGAACTTGGGTGCTGCACTTGCATGTATGATGGTAGACATCGTAGCGGTCATTCCTTTCCTAATGAGTGTGTATGATTGGTGTTAACTGATGCCAGTTCGTAGCCTGCTGATAATGATGAGCAATGGACAACAAGCGGTCTTCTCGCATAAGTGGACCAGCAAGCTGCATGCCGATAGGTAATGGCTTCCCTGAGGTGGTATCAAACCCGATGGGTACGGTGATGGACGGTAGACCCGTATTGGTGAACGGTCCGTTGAAAATCGGGCTGCCCGTCTTGTAGCCATATGGGGCCACATAGGGTGTTGATGGAGTCAATAACACATCCACTTCATCGAACAACAACATCATCTCGCTCCGGAATATCGTTCGGATACGTTGTGCCTGTAAATAATCAACGGCACGCGTCTGGTAACCGAGCTCAAGCTGCTCCCGCATCGTGTGGCCGTAACGATCAGAGGCTTCCGCGAAGCGTTCCTGATGGAAGGCGGCAGCTTCTGCCCGCATAACCGTACGATGAGCAGCAATGGTCTCTTCCATATAAGAAGGCAGGTCAACTTTCTTCCATTGCATGCCCAGCTTCTCAAGCACAGCGATTGCCGACTCTACCGCTAACAAGATCGCTGGTTCATCGGTTTGGAAGAAGTTGCTCGGGAGACCGATCACCATTTCTGAAATAGGATGCTCAAGAGCATTTTTTAAGTCTGGCTTGCCATAAGGAAGCGTGAAGGAGTCCAGCTCATCTTGCCCGGCCATTGATTCCAGAACGATTGCGTTATCTTGTGCGGATCGAGTGAAGGCGCCAATATGATCCAGGCTCCAACTGGCTGTAATGACACCATTACGGCTAACCCTGCCGTAAGTGGGTTTCATACAGGTTAATCCGTTGTAAGCTGCGGGTCTAAGCAGAGATCCAAAGGTCTGTGTTCCGAGTGTGAAGGAAGCCATGCCTGCCGCTACTGCAGCGGCAGAGCCGGAGCTGGAACCGCCTGGGGTATGTTCTAGATTCCATGGGTTGCGGGTTGGCGGTTCTCCTCCCTGAAAGGCATATTCCGTCGTTGTTGTCTTGCCGAGCAGGATAGCGCCTGCAGCTTGCAACTTATTAATCACAGTTGCATTCGTTCCAGGTACGAAGTCTGGAAAGGTACTTGATCCGGCCGAGGTGCGTATGCCAGCGGTATGGATAATGTCTTTGGCTCCATAGGGAATGCCGTGCAGAGGACCGAGATATTCGTCATTCATCAGTTTTTGTTCAGACTCTCTTGCGGCCTGCAAAGCCTGTTCGGCGGTGACCGTAACGAAGGCTTGCACAGCAGGCTCTACTTTCTCAATGCGATTCAAATAGGATTTTGTAAGCTCGACAGGAGATATCAACTTATTTTTAATCAGTGTTGCGGCTTCAGCAATCGTCAGCTCGTTAAGTGGTTTCGTAATCATCGCAGAGGCACGCTCCTATGTGGGGGATTGGGCCCTACTTCTTCTGGCAACTTGAAGTTTCGAATCAGCTCCAAGTCTGCTGTAAATAGGGCAAGCTCCTCGCTTGTAATAACTCCGTCTGCATATTTGGTGCTTTCTGTACGGCGGTGTGTGAGATAGTCGTCCTGGTTCAGAGTAATCACCCTTTCTCTCTCTATTTGGTGGTGAAGCTTGAATCGATAATCTCCTCGTAAGCGAGGTCTTCCTTCAGATTGCCGATGAAGCGTTGCATATCGATTGCGGTCTCGAAGGCCGATTCATTGATGAGTCCTTCCGCAGGATATACCTTGCTGTCGATCATGCGTTGTACCGCTTGCTCCACGACGTTTTTGTCCAGATTCGGGAATTCCTTCACGGCAACTGCTTTTGCGCCTTCAGGATTCGATTGAATGTAGTCCAGGGCTTGCTCAATAGAGGTAACGAAGCGCTGGGTGAGATCAGGATTCTTTTCAATGAAACTTGCGGTTGTATTCATCGTTGCAAAGGCGAAGTCAGGATAATCCTTCGTGAAATCATGGACAATATGCAGTCCCTCAGCAATGCCTTGATCCAGCTGCGGCTCGTAAACGATAGCAATGTCAGCTTTGCCTGCTAATACAGCACCAAGCTCGGAACCATTCTGAACCTCAGTAATCGTCACGTCCTTGTCAATATCGATGTTGTTGTCAGCGAATAACTTCCGCAGTAAGCTGTTGGAACTTGTAGGTGCCAAGCCCACAACGATGGTTTTACCTTTGAAATCTGCTGTCGAGTTCACGGTTACGCCTTCTCGCGCAACTGCCCATACTGGAGCGCTACCCGATAGAAGAACCAGTGAGCGAGCATCTCCGCCCTTTGCATTAGCAAATGCGACATGCTCAGGACCGTGGAAGGAGAACGCAGACTCGCCTGAGATCACCGAAGACAATGCCGTTGGACCACTTCCGGCAGCACGGATGGAAGATAGCTCAATACGATTCTCCTTTAGAAAACCTTGGTTGTTCGCTACATACAAGGGAAGGTAGAGCAGGTTGTGATAAACTTCGGACACCATAATTTTGTCTACCTGCGTATTTGCTTGCCCCCCGCTATCAGATGCACCTGCGCCACTCGCAGGTGTTGTGGCATTGCTGCCGCATGCACTGAGCAGTGAAGTCAATATAACCGTCATGGTTGCTAGAAAAGCTATCTTTTTGAATGTACGCATTAGTCATCAGTCCCCTTTAATCGTTGTAGGTCAGCTATACAGATGTGGATTTGCTGCTGGTCTTGTTGTCATTCCATGGAAGGAGACGGGATTCAATATAACCGACACAGGTGTAGAGGAGCATGGCGACCAGCATAAGCATGAACACGCCGACCCATACGGCCGGAAGGTTGAACAGGTTACCTTCGACGAATACCATGTGTCCAAGTCCTTTATCTGAAGAGATGAATTCTCCACCTACGACAGATACCAATGCCAAACCGATATTGATCCGGAAGGCTGAGATGATCCATGGCAGAGAGGAAGGAACGATAATTTTGCGGAAAATTTGTGATTTCTTTGCACCGAAGGATTTCATCAGATTAATCTGGGATTCGTCGATTTGATGAGTCGCTTGGTAGGCGGATAATAGCGCTACGATAAATGTTGCTACGGAGGCCAGAGCAATCTTGGAGAAGATGCCTGAACCAAACCAGATGATAATCATAGGAGCTAGGGCAATCTTCGGGATGCCGTTCATGGCTACAATGAATGGATCGAGCACACGGGCAACGGACTTGGAATACCACATGAGCAGTCCTGCCAATGAGCCGATTAAGCTTCCGGCTACGAATCCGATAACGGTGGCATTCACCGTTGCAAACGCGTCTGTAAGCAGTTGCCCTGAGCTGGCCATCGTGATGGCGGCATCAAGAATGGCGCTTGGTGATCCCATGAGGAAACCGTTAACCATTTCCAAGCGAACGGCGGATTCCCATATCACTAGGATGACCGCAACAATAATGAACCGCCACAGCATCGTCATCAGCCATTCTTTGGAGAAGGTAGACTGTCTGCGTTTGCTCTTGCTCTTCGTAACTCCAGCAGGCTTTCCGGCAAGGGTAACTTCAGGTGATGTGCTCTTCATTAGCTGATCCTCCCCATTTGGATATCAAGCTCTGACCAGATCGATTCAAAATACTGCTTGAACTTGTGGTCGGAGCGGGCTTTCAGTGCTGAGCCATATTGCGAGGCGAGACCAATGTCATACACCTGCTTCACGGTTGTTGGTCTTTTACTCATAACGGCAATGCGGTCGGAGATGGCAATCGCTTCCTCGATGTCATGTGTGATCAGGACGCCTGTCTTGCCCTCGGATTTCAGGATAGACAAGATCTCATCTTCCAGAATGAGTCTGGTCTGATAATCAAGTGCGGAGAAGGGTTCGTCCAGTAATATAATATCGGGCTGGGTAACGAGGGTACGAATGAGGGCTACACGTTGGCGCATACCGCCTGATAGTGTAGAGGGATAGGCTCCTGCGAATGAAGCTAGGCCATAACGATCCAGATAATCCATGGCAATATCGCCGCGATCCTTTTTGGACATGCCCTTCACTTCCAAGCCTAGCGTGACATTGTCCAGGATGCTTCTCCAAGGAAGTAACAGGTCCTTCTGCATCATATAACCGACATGACCGGTGGTCTGATCGATCTCTTCGCCACAGACGATAACCTTGCCATTTGTTGGCTTAAGCAGACCTGCGATAATGTTGAAAATCGTACTTTTGCCGCAACCGCTCGGTCCCACGATACTGAAGAATTCCTGTTTCTTGATTTGCATCGAAACCTCAGCCAGGACCTGAATATCTTCTCCGGTTGCACTGACAAATGATTTGGATACGCCTTGTATCTGTATAGCCATGATAGGTAGCCCCTTTCCTACAGCCTGATGTTTTTTCGTTTCTTGATGTGATTTGATGTTAATTAACATGACATTAATGAATATATTCCTAATCATATAGACTGTTTGCATCATTGTCATTAGTTACTCTGAACATAAAAATAGAATTAAATCAGTTAAAATGCACAAATGAAGATTGAACATGAATTGAATATGAAAAGGAAACAAAAGAACGTGTCATTATACATGACACATTCTCGGTTTAAGACGTATGATTAGCTTCACTAGGAGCTGGATTAACATTCAGAAGGGACTCAAGTGCGAAGGCAAGTCGGAAGCGAAGGCTCTCCATCGGGTCCTTAATGTTCCTGCCGGTTAGTTTCTCGCATTTCTCCAATCTATAGATCACGGTATTGCGATGTACGAACAGCTCTTTCGCCGTATCGACGATCTGGCAGTGATTCTCATAGAAGGAGGACAAGGTTTTCATAAGCTCGTTACGCTCGTTTGGATCTCGGTCGTTGAAGGGCTTAAAGGTTTCGTGATGGAACTGCAGCATCTCATCGTGGGGAATCATACGCAAAAGACGGCTTATATCCATGGTTTGATAGGAATGAGCGAAGCGGGTCTTTCGCATCTGATAGCCGGACTGGAGCGCCTTGACTGCTTCTTTGTAGGAGAGTCCAATATCCAATACATTCGTGTAGGAATTACCTATGCCGAAGGATAGGCTGAGCTGCGACTCTGTATACAGATTGCTCGCCATCCGCTCAAGCTGCTGAACCACGGTGTGTTCGTCCCAAGACGATTCGGCCAAAAAGACAAGTATGCCGAACTGGTCGTTCTTAGTGAACATGACAAAGGAGAGATCCAATCTGGCGAATTCCTGTTTAATCAGCTCATAATTAGCATCTCGTTCCGAGATGAACCGCTCTTCCCCGGAGGATGTAGAGTTTTGCTTAGATATGCCCGCTAAGGATTCATCCTTTTTGGCGATGATCAGAACGGAACTTCCTTTGGCTTGCAGCCCATATTTCTTGCCGCGATGTAGCGCTTCTTGTTCCGAACGAATGAAGCCCTGAATGAGATCGGAGAAATATTCATTTTTGTAACGGCGGGAGCGCTCCTTGACCGCTTGTTTCTTAGTTAACTCGAGACCAATCACATTGACGGCTTGCTCCAGTGCCAGAGTGGAGAGCTTAGAGGTTGTGGAACTGTCGTAAAGTGCGATCAAATAGCCCTCGTGCCGATCCGTGAAGATGGGATGAAGCTCGGCATGTCGATATTTATCAGCAGTAAGCAGGCAGATCGAGATTGCGGTGTGGAAGGAAGGGTGCTCATCTATAAAAGTCAGTAAGGGCGCGGCGAGAGACTGGTGATCCATCTGTTGTGCATAATGGGAGCTTGCCGTAATCTGCTTCTTCGAACCAAGCAGAAGTACAGGTGAGGATAGCAACTGAGACAACGTATCTACGATGGAGGGTATGCCTTTTCCCTGCATCACCATCGTGGAAAATTGCTTATGAATAGACAACGCGTAGTGTAGCTCATAGGTTTTGTTCTGAAGGATGGCACTGATCGAATGTTGAAATATTTCACCGAGTGTATTGTCTATCTCAGACAGCTCGATGATTGGGAAGCCCAGTCTGTTGGCTGTCTCAAGCAGTTGCGGAGATAATTCAAGGGAGAAACGCTGTGTCTTTACAGCAAGCGCTGCACACCCAATTGCATGCATGTCTGTAATGAATCCAAGATGATCATCTGGGCGGTCTTTTAGGATATAACCGTTGGTCAGCAGCATATCTCCCGGCTTCAGGAATTGGACAATATCTGGCGCGTCCATAATATTAATCGATTGCACCAAGCGATCTAGTCCGCGATGTCCAGCAATAACCTTTGCTTTGGAGAGAATGGGGATAGTCAATAACTGTTGCAGATCCATCTTCAACCCACTCGCTTTCATAATGATATGTTATAAAATCTAACATTAAGTGGGGTGGGCGTAAAGAAGAGTTTGGATAAAGAGGCTAAAAGATATCGGATTTTTAAGCATATTGCAAAGTGCCGAGGATGTTCTTTTGTAAATATAGTATACGGCCCAGATTGAAAATACACTTGTAGTATAACTACTCGAAATGTGATGATGACAGATATCTAATGTACTACACTGCGCTTTAGTTGTTCAATTATGAAAGCCTTTTCAGTATAGGGTAAATTCTGATATGATAGAAAAAATTGGTCTAAATTAAATATTTAGTAATAAATCTAGCGGATTAAGAAAGGAAGATAAGGATGCCAACAGAAAAAGGGTTACCGATTAAATATCCAATGATTACTTCACTTCCTGCGTTTGCAAACATGACTGCTATTCTTAGCACTCAAGAAGACGTTTTTTTTCCGTGGTTTTGTCATAATCATGTCCAGCTAGTAGCCTGGGAGACTCCAGAGGTTTACATACAATTTTATACGCCTGTTTTTAGAGAATACTATCGATTATTTGAATTACACCACTACCATAAGAAGGTTTTAGTAAAGTGGTGTGACGATATAAAACAGTTTATTATTGATGCAATTGATGAAGACAATTATGTATATTTAAGCATAGATCAATACTACATTGCTGCCTATGATAATTTTGGAAAAGTGCATGCCCCGCATGATATGTTGATCTATGGATATAACAAAGAAAAACAAATGTTTTACGTAGCTGATTTTTTTAATTCCAAATATTCGTTCTCAGAAGCGAATTTTGATAGTATTAACGAAGCATTTGTAAGTCCTCATTCTGAGGGAGAATGGTTCAGAGGAGTTCAGCTTTTGCAATTTAATGAACGAAAAAGTGATTTCAAGTTTGATCTGGGTTATCTGATTAAACAGTTGCATGACTATATAAATGAAACAAAATCCTCTAACGATTATAAGTTGGTTGAAGAACCTGGAAAAGATACAGATGCTTGGGGAATAGGAGTTTATCGTTTTTTAAGAGAACATATTACAGAGACTGCTTTATTTGAATTTAGTCTGATTAGATCTCTCCATTTGCTCTTTGACCATAAAGAAGTGATGTTGAGAAGTTTGGTTTATCTCGATGAGAAAAAGTATATTACTAGATTTGATATTCATGAGAAGGCTTACAGAGAGATTAAACAGATGTGCTTAATTCTTAGAAATTTATGTATAAAGCACAGAATTTCAGAAAAAACAATTCATATAAAAAAAATAATTGAATTAATTGAGAAGATTGAGAAGGAGGAACGGATGGCAGTTCAGGAACTGTTATCAGATCTTGAGGAAGTGAGATTAACCTATCTAAAGTAGATTGAATTAAATATCTTTGATAAATACAAGAAAGGTGAACTCTCTCGTGCAGAGATCACCTTTTTTATTTTCTTAATAACCAAACTCATTTTAACTTCAATTGAATGATGTTAAGTATGTTATACTCTCCCTTCGTTACAGTTCATACGGATGAATCGCCGATATTCGGCTGGAGTACAAGAAAAGTGCTTCTTAAAAATACTCGTAAACTGAGAATTTGAAATATACCCGATGGTAGTCGTGAGGTGTTGATCTTCAGGGGCAGTCCCAGGTACGCTCTGTCTTTGGTAATACAGTAAGGTATTCCTCTGTTCATCACTCATGGATAAGGAGATGACCCAATGTTGACGAAGAAGGAAGAGGGGATAGGAATAGGAGCAGGAAAGTCCAATGGTTTCAAGGCCGGAATGATTCTGCTGCTGGGAACTTTACTTCTATTAACGATGTTATTCCCCAATACAGCCAGAGCAGCGACAAGTGTATATACGATATCCGCTTTTACGAACACAAGTGAGTCCAATATGTACATCTATGAATCGTATAATGCAACCCACTATGGTTTGCTAAAAGGGCCAGCCTATACACCTCCGGCCGATCTGATCCGCGATCCCAGCATCATGAAGCACACAGATGGTCTATATTACGTTGTCTACACCACGAACTGGTCGGGTAACACCATCGGCATCGCCTCCAGCCCGGATAAGGTAAACTGGACATTTGTCCGTAATATTACATTATCCACACCTACCACAATTGCACACACCTGGGCACCAGAATGGTTCAAAGACAGCAACGGCAGTCTTAACATTATCGTGTCCCTCTCACCAGGCAACTATCAGAATTTCAAACCTTATGTACTCACAGCTTCAGGTAGCAATCTAACATCTACCTCATGGTCTGCACCTACTGAACTGGCAGGCATTGCTCCCAATTATATCGACACTTTTATCGTGAAGACAGGCTCAACCTATCATGCTTTTACCAAGAACGAGACCACCAAATACATTGAATATGCGACATCCACTTCGCTAACGGGTCCTTATACCTTTAAAGGCACAGGGGATTGGGCAGGTTGGGGTTCTTGGGTGGAAGGCCCGGCCCTTGTTCAGCTGGATAATGGTTCCTGGCGAATCTACTTTGACGGCTATGCGACACAAAAATATTATTACAGCGACTCTGCTGACAACTTCCAGACTTGGGGTGCCAAACAAGAGATTGCGGGTCTTACCGGACTCGTCCGGCATATGACCGTATTGAAAGAGTCTGGACAACAGGGGGATATCCGCAATCTGGAGTCATTCAATGTGCCTGGCAGCTTCATTCGTCGCTATAACTATCAGGCAAGGATTGATGCCAATGTCAGTCCGGCGGAAGATGCACAATTCCGTATCGTTCCCGGGCTGTCGAATGCAACAGGCATTTCGTCTGAGTCCATGAATTATCCGGGTTATTTCCTGCGCAATAATAATGGCAACATCACACTCGTGAAAAATGACGGCAGCACTACATTCCGAATTGACGCCACGTTCAAACGTGTAAATTGACTTGCTAACGCTAGTTGGACATCGTATAGCTCGTTTAGTAACCCGAACCTGTTCCTGAGACATTATAATAATGTGCTGAAACTGGAAGCTGTTGTTACCGCAATTGATAAGTCAGACGCGACCTTCCGAGAGGTTGCACAATAATAGGTGTTTATTTTCTAAGTTAAACTATACATTTACACGATAACGGAGAGGTCAGAAATAACTTGAAGAAGCGAAGCGTGCGCGTTTATCCCCGGATTTTCCCCTTTTTAAGAATAATTAAAAATCTGGGGATAACAGCGATCGGAAAGTTGTTCTGACATCGGAGTGCAAGTGTAAATTCATAAGGAGTGAATCGGATGAAGTGGTTAAAACGAATGAGCTCGCTACTGCTGGCAGGAAGTCTGCTAACATGCAGTTTGGGTCTGGGGACAGAGGTATCTGCTGCGGGAGCCTACACGGCTGTTGCCGATCCATCGAAGCAATATCAGACGATGGAAGGATGGGGGACATCCCTCGCGTGGTGGGGCAAAGTGGTTGGAGAATATTCCAATCGGGATGAGTATGTGGAGAAAATGTTCAATGCAAATACCGGACTGGGGCTGAACATCCTGCGGTACAACATTGGAGGCGGGGATAATCCATCGTCCAATATCCTCGAATATCGCAAAGCCGTTCCTGGTTACCAGCCTTCTCCCGGCGTGTATGACTGGAATGCAGATGCAAACCAACGATATATGCTGCAGGCTGCCAAAGCTCAAGGCGTGAATGTCATCGAAGCTTTTGCGAATTCCGCACCTTACTGGATGACGATCAGTGGTGGTGTGTCCGGTGCGGCTAATGGAGGGAATAACCTCAAGCACGATTATTATGATGATTTTGCCGATTACTTAACTGAGGTTGTGAAGCATTTTCGGGATAACTGGGGGATCACATTTGATAGCGTAACTCCACTGAATGAACCGATCTCAACGTGGTGGAAGCAGGGCAATGACCAGGAGGGCATGCACTTTGACCGGGCGGATCAGAACACGATTCTGAGTCAATTACAAGCTTCGTTGAATGCAAAGGGCCTGTCCACAAAGTTGAGCGCACCGGAAGAATATAGTATCGATGATACCAATGTATCATTCAACAGCTACAGCACCGCGGTGAAATCAGCAATCAGTCAGATCAACACCCATACGTATGGCGGAAGCAATCGTACTGCTTTGCGCAACACCGCGACGTCTGCGGGCAAACATCTGTGGACCTCGGAATATGGAGACGGAGATGCAAGCGGACTTACCATGTCACGTACCATCCTCAAGGATATTCGCAATATGGGCGCAAGTGGATGGGTGTATTGGCAAGCCGTCGATAGTGCAGAAGGATGGGGATTCTTCAAGAACGTGTTGAACAATACGCAAACGACCAGTTACACGGTGAACCAAAAATATTATGTCATGGGCAATTACAGCAAATTTATTCGTCCTGGATACAAGATTATCGGCATGAGTGATGCCAATACCCTTGCAGCCTATGATGCAGCTTCCGGCAAAGTTGTACTGGTTACAACCAATTCGGAATCGACGGATACAACGGTAACCTATGATCTAAGTCGTTTTACTAACACAGGCACGTCTGCTCAAGTATACCGGACTTCTTCAACAGAGAAGTTGCAGCAACTGACTAATATTTCGGTGCAAAACAAAACCTTTACCGCTACGGCCAAGGCCAATTCGGTCACAACCTACGTCATTTCCGGTGCAACTTATAATGGTGGTACAGGATATGAAGCTGGGGCCATCTACAAATTAATCAACCGCAACAGTGGACTTGCACTCGATGTTAACGGTGCTTCTTCTACGGGTGGGGCAACAATCATTCAGTGGAATGATAATGGAGCAGCGAACCAGCAGTGGAAGCTGGAGTCGGCAGGTAACGGATATTACAACATCCGCAATGTGGGTAGTGGGCTTTTACTGGATGTGAATTCAAGTTCTACACAAGGCGGAGCCGCTCTGATTCAGTGGCAGGATAACGGGGGCAACAATCAGCAATGGCTGCCCATTGATGTGGGAGGAGATGTGGTACTTGCGAATCGAAACAGTGGCCTGACGGTTGACATCAATCAAGGGTCTCTGACCGCGGGTGCCTCGACGATTCAGTGGGCCGACAATGGCGGAGCCAATCAGCAATGGAGCCTAATCAAAGTTAATTAGTGTGAGTTGGCATGAGCTAACGTTCGTACGTGTCCTTCTTTCTTGGAGGAGGCGCAGTGCTCTAAGCAACACTGCACCCTCTAAGAAAGTAGCTATTTTAGACATACATATATTCATCCACCCAGCTGGTACTTAACGAAAACGGGATAGGGTGAACCTGCTAATATCCTGATCCGTGTGCCCCGTTTGCACCAAGTCGGATAGAATCTGCCCAATGGCACTTGCGAATTTGAAGCCATGACCGGAGAAACCGCCAGCCAGCCACACACGCTCATGGGCAGGGTGTCGGTCGATAATAAAATCTTCATCCGAAGTGAATTCATACTTGCACACACTACCACGTTTCAATTCTCCAGCTGCCTGAGGCATATGAAGTTCGAGCAGCCTGCGCAGATCACCCTCGTCCGTTTCTTCCGTACCAAAAGGAGCCATCGTACTTCCTGGTGTCCACACCTGGCCCGTATCATGACGACCCATCTTCAGACCTGATCCGCCAATGCTTGGAAATCCATAATATGTACCTTCCTTTCCTGCCAGTGTAAAACCGGGGAAGTGTTCCTCGCCGTACAAAGCTTCTGGTGCATCAAACCATCCAACCGTTTTACGCACTGCCTGGATCGGGAGATCCACGAAAGGTTTCAATGTCTGAAACCAGGCACCAGCGCTCAGGATGATTTGATTCGCGTGGTAGGTCTCACCACCTGAAGTTTGAACTGCGACGGAATGTGGTCCGTATTCAATATGCTCTACCCGAGTGTGAGTTAACAAGGTGGCACCATGAGTCTCGGCTGCTTTGCGGTAGGCACGAATACAGGGTTCACTATACAGATAACCCGCATCCGGTTCATACATGCCCTCGTAGTGTTCAGGTACGGTAATACCTGGCCAGCGTTTCATCACCTCGGCTGCGTGCAACGTTTCATACCGAATGCCTGCATCATCTGCATGGCTCAATCGGTTGTGGAAGGAATGAATCTCTGGATCAACCACATTTATTACACCGGAAGGAACAAATAGTTGATCGTCCACCGTTTCCTCCAGCTCGTGCCATAACTTCTGTGCGAGTAATGCCATGGCAATATAGTCAGCTCCGCCACTGTACACATGGCGCATCAGTCTGGTATCCCCGTGATGACTTCCTTCCGTGTGTGGAGGATCAAAGGCATCAATTAATAAAGTTTTACATCCACTGCGCGATAGATAATAACCTGCACTCATACCCATGGAGCCGGCTCCAACGATAATAACGTCATATGATTGTGTGGTCATGGTTCCGCCTCCCAGTCTATTTCCAATGTTAGTCTTCTAAAGCATAATGTAGTCTCCCTAATTTTAATAGTCAATAGAACAGCTTATAGAGAAGAGAGAGATGTTAATAGAACATATTAATAGTAAAATGGACTTCTACAATGAATGTTGCAAAGGAGACCTCGCATGAGTGAGCAATTTAGGTTTGATCTATTTCCATTAATTCAGACAGAACGATTCATCCTCCGGTCAGCCGAGACTGGAGACAGCCATGATCTGTTGGAGTTATATTCCGATGAAGCTGTGGTTCAATATATGCCATTCACTCCTTTTGAATCCGTGGAGGATGCACAGGGTGAGATGAGCTGGTATACGAAGATTTTCAAGGAACACACAGGATTACGCTGGATGATTGAAGACCGTGAAACTAGTAAAGTGATCGGAACCTGTGGGTTCCTGAACTATGAAGATGTACATAACCGTGCAGAGATCGGATACGACCTGCGTTCCTCTTTCTGGGGCCGCGGTGTTATGACTGAAGTGGCCCGTGCTGTGTTACATTTTGGATTCACAAGCATGCAGCTCAACAAGATTGAAGCAAAGGTTGAACCGGAGAACGAGGCGTCGATTCGCCTGTTACACAAGCTTGATTTTCAACAGGAAGGTGTACTGCGGCAGCATGAGTATGAGAAAGGCAGATATATTGACCTTGCGGTGTTCTCGAAGTTACGAAGCGAAAAATAGGCAAGCTAGCCTCATAAGGATTCCAATAACTCCATCTCAGCCCAAATCCGTAAGGCTTGTCCCCCGGAATGGGCCCCTCATAAGGATTCCAATAACTCCATCTCAGCCCAAATCCGTAAGGCTTGTCCCCCGGAATGGGCCCATGCTATATTGGAGAGATGTGAGGAGATGAGGATATGAAGCTGGTGTCCTGGAATGTGAATGGCTTAAGGGCATGTGTGACCAAAGGATTCATGGATTATTATCAGGAGAGTCAGGCGGACATTTTCTGCCTTCAGGAGACCAAATTGCAAGCCGGGCAGATTGAGATGGAGCTGGGGGAAGATGTTTATCAATATTGGAATTATGCGATCAAAAAAGGATATTCCGGCACGGCTGTATTTAGCCGAATCAAGCCTTTATCCGTTCGTTACGGGATGGAGGAGGACAGCGAGCCGGAAGGACGTATGATTACACTGGAGTATGATGAGTTTTATCTGGTGAACGTCTATACCCCTAACGCGAAGCGGGATCTGACCCGGCTGCCTTACCGTCTGGAATGGGAGGATCGATTCCGGGGATACATTCTGCAACTGGAGCAGACCAAGCCGGTTATCGTCTGTGGTGACCTGAATGTGGCTCATCAGGAGATCGATCTGAAGAATCCGAAGCCCAATCTGGGTAATTCCGGATTTACCCTTGAAGAGCGCGGCAAAATGACCGATTTGCTTGCTTCTGGATATGTGGACAGCTTCCGCCATCTGTATCCGGATCGTACGGATGTATACAGCTGGTGGTCTTATATGCCGAAGGTTAGAGAACGGAACGTGGGCTGGCGCATTGATTATTTTCTCGTATCTAATCAATTGGCACCTAAGGTGGCAGATGCGCATATCGACTGCCATGTGATGGGCAGTGATCATTGCCCGGTGGGTCTTACATTGGAACTGTAGGTACAAGGATTATCGTGAGATGGACAGAGGCATGAATTATAAAATATAGGCATAGATGAACTGCAAGTTTCCTAAATGGGAGATTTGCAGTTTTTTTGCGTCACAAGTAGGGGAGGGATACTGGACTTTGGTTGGGGAAAGGACTGGACTCGGGATTGTTTCAATCCCGCTATTTCTTGGGTACGATTGAAGCATACATATATAGATGAACCTTTGGGATAAGGGGTAGAGAAGATGAAGAAGGGGTTACGGAGAGGGTTAAAAGTGCTGGGAGGCATAATGCTTGCCACAGGACTTTTGTTGCTGGCAGGTACAGCGTATGAAGCGTATCAATCCACGCAGGATATGAAGTCCTATCCCCCGCCAGGCAAGTATTATGAAGTGAGTGGTCGCAACATGCACCTCTACACCGCTGGCAAAGGAGAGGTAACCGTGGTGTTTGCCTCAGGCTGGGGTACACCCAATCCGTATGTGGATTTCAGTCCGCTATATGACAAGTTGAAATCACAGGTAAAAATTGCGGTATATGATCGGTTCGGGTATGGATACAGCGACTATACGGATGAACCTCGTGATGTTGATACCATCTCGGAAGAGATCCACCAATTGCTGCGAACATCCGGTCAACGTCCACCTTACATCATGGTCGGTCACTCCCTGGGTGCGCTGGAGACACTTCGTTTTGCGCAAAGGTATCCTGATGAGGTGGCTGGCATGGTCATGATCGATGGTGGAAGCCCGGAGTATTACAGTACGGTGGAAATGGATACGCCCGAATGGTATTTTACTTCAGTCCGATTCCTAGTTAAAACAGGGATTGCGCGTACATTGTTGCATTCGGATCAGATGATGGCAACACTGGTCATTGACCCGGAGTTGGTTTCTGCGCCGATGAAAAAGGCTGCCACCATTTCTACCCTGAAGCATGCATACAATGACAACGTGATGGATGAGATTCGTCATTCCAAGACCAACGCATTACGTGTGCTGGAGAACAAAAAGGAGTTTCCTTTCCCTCTGACGATCCTGACAGCCGGATCAGATCAACCCAGTGAGGGGAGTCGGGCATGGCAGGCAGATCAAGTGAAATTTGCTTCATGGTCCAGACAAGGAACCCAGCAGATTGTCCCTCACGCCGAGCATTACATCCACAACAGTCAACCGGATATTGTCGCTGCCGAGATCATGAAATTAGTGACACCGTCCAGTGACCTATGAGTAACATGACCCCACAAACACATGATGAACAGGATGAGGAGGAGGGATGGATGAAAAAGTTTAAAGTAATCACCCGCTTCCTGTCCATTCTGGTAGCCAGTTGTCTATTGTCTTTAAGTGTATTATCTGTATCTGTGATATGGGTTAAGAATAACGTTCATGCGGTGCCTGTGATCCAGCCGTTTGAACGTGATTAGCACATAAAATGAAGATGAAGGAGTGGTAACGGATGGTGAAGAGAAGGAAATATGTATTGGCCTGTGCAGCACTGGCGATGATGGTTGCCTTGAGTGCTTGCAGTAGCGCGGCAGACGAACCGAGTGATACGGAGAAGGTGGACACTGAAGTTTCCTCCGGAACCGGTGAACAAGCGACTGATGAAGGTGCAAGCAAAGCAACTACAAGTACAGTGACCGAAACGGAAGGTACGACTGCACCAGCAGACTCCGATTCAGAAAGCGGTGAGGAAGCAGCTGCTGGAACCAATGAGTTGCCGGAGAACTTGCCAAGTGATTTCCCATTGCCGGAAGATGCAACAATACGTTTAGCCAATTCTGGTGAGAATGAAGGCAAGCAATCGGCCATGGTGATTTTCTCCACTGAACAAGATATGAAAACCGTATCCCAGCTGTATAAAGATTACTTCAACGCCAAAAAGTTGACGGATGCAGGTCAGACGATCGATGCCAAAAATATTATCATTCAGGGAACCGACCCGGAGACACAGGATGTCTGGTCCTTGATTGGAGGAACATTGGCGGGACAGGAAGGCGTCATTGAACTGACGTTGACCTGGACAGAATCATAAGCAGAAGATAAGGGGGAATTTTTCTTTCCTGCTTTCTGCCTTCCTAAAATAACGAATGAACGCCATAATACCTTGCATACGGAGCCGCATTATTGCTGCACCGCTGCAAGGTATTTTTATTTCGAACTGGAAACCTGACAGGTTACATGGTATGTTATATCATTATAAACAGAGTAATAGACAACTATAGAAGAAGACAGGAGAGGATTGAACATGATTAGAGTGGGTATTGTTGGTTACGGTAACTTGGGTAAAGGTGTAGAGAAGGCCATTTCCCAGAACGAGGATCTGGAACTGATTGCAGTGTTTACACGTCGTAATCCGGAGCAGATGGTCGCTGAAAGCACAGAAGTACGTTTTGAGCATATCTCTGCAGCGGAGCAATACATAGGCAAGATTGATGTTATGATCCTCTGTGGTGGTTCTGCAACCGACCTTCCAGAGCAGACACCAGCCATCGCCAAGTTGTTCAATACGGTAGATAGCTTCGATACACATGCGAAGATTCCTGAATTCTACAAAGAAGTTAATGCTGCGGCAGAGCAAGGCGGTCACGTAAGTGTCATTTCCACAGGTTGGGACCCAGGCTTGTTCTCCATGAACCGTCTGCTTGCACAGTCCATCCTGCCAGAAGGAAAAGAGTACACGTTCTGGGGCAAAGGTGTGAGCCAAGGCCACTCGGATGCTATTCGTCGTGTTCCAGGCGTTAAGGCGGGTGTACAGTATACTGTACCTGTTGAAGAGGTGATCAACCGCATTCGTGCAGGGGAGACACCAGAGTTGTCTACACGTGAGAAACATCTGCGTCAATGTTATGTGGTAGCAGAAGATGGTGCCAACCAGGATGAGATCCGTGAGACGATTGTATCGATGCCTAACTATTTTGCAGATTACGATACAACGGTAACGTTCATTAGCGAAGAAGAATTGAAATCCGAGCATGAAGGTATGCCGCATGGTGGATTTGTTATTCGCAGTGGGGTTACAGGTGCCGGTCAAAAGCAAATTATTGAATTTGGTCTGAAACTCGACAGCAATCCTGAATTTACAGCAAGCGTACTTGTGGCGTATGCAAGAGCTGCACAACGCTTGAGCGTGGAAGGACATAAGGGAGCGAAAACGGTATTTGATATTCCGCTCGGTCACTTGTCTCCGAAATCGGCTGAAGATCTTCGCCGCGACTTGTTATAATTCTGATTCGTTCCAGTGATTTGTATAAAAAACAGCTCGTCCTTGGATGTACAGGACGAGCTGTTTTTTTTGGCTGTTGCTGTACACGATTCATACATTCATATGAATTAGCAGGTATAATCCTGCCTGTATCCCTGCTCGTGCTCTTGTGGAAATGGCGCCCTACACCCAGTGTGAGGGAATGTTAAGATGATCCGGCAACTTGGTATTCACATTACCTTTGGCTGCATTAATCTGGGATTGCGTCAGGAAGATGCCACCTCTCAGGTCTGCATCGCCCAGATCCGTATCCCGCAAGTCCGCGCCAATCCAATCCGCATTTCGTGTATCTGCATTTCGGAGATCGGCTGCGATCATTAAAGCTCCTCGGAAGCTTGCGCCCCGCAGGTCAGCCCCTTTTAAATTGGCACCAAAAAAGTCACTTCCGGTACGTTTTTTACTCTTCTTCGACTTCCCTTGTCCATGAGCGGTGGGGGGGACATTCGCGCGTACCATCTCACTTGCCTGGACCAAGAGTTGATTCACACTGAATCGATAATTGGCGATGTCCAGACGGAGGAGTGCCGCGGGCTCCAGATTGCTCAAGTGCTCAATCTCCTCATATAACTCACCAAATGCCGAGTGAAGGGATGACGTCTCCGGTCTCATCATCATTTCCTTCATATAACTGAGTAACTCGTGAAGTTGTCGCAAGGCAGGCAGACACTCGAACATCTCGTTAGCAGACTCTGGATGATCACGCCAATCTTTGCCCGCGTAGGTCACTTGGGACAGCTTCTGTCCAGCTCCGAAACAGTCGTATACCGTGCAACCTTTGAACCCTTTCTGCCGAAGCTGGGTATGGATACCGCAGCGATTGTCCGTGCGCAGATTGGGACAGGGTGTGCCGCTGGCCTTGTCAAAAGCAAAGTCCGATGACTTGCCATAGGGCAAGGCAACACAGCACAGGCCAAAACACTGCTCGCAATCTGCGCTTAGATGCGGACTCGCAGTGCTGGCAAATGGTTGGTTAGACAATGTAAACACTTCCTTATAATAGTACAAATAGATGGAATTACGTCAGTACCACTTTACCATTGCCTTGCGATTAGAGCAATTGAAGACAAGGAAAAAAGGGCAGTTACCCAAATGGATGGGAACGCCCTTTGATCGTGGAGAATCACGTATATAAATTAAACTACACCTTGAGCGATCATGGAATCCGCTACCTTGAGGAAACCGGCGATATTCGCTCCGGCTACGAGGTTGCCTTCACAGCCATACTCTTCAGCAGCTTCTACACAGCTGGTGTAGATGTTCTTCATGATGTCATGCAGCTTGGCGTCTACTTCTTCAAATGACCAGGACAACCGCATGCTGTTCTGTGACATTTCAAGAGCAGACACGGCTACACCGCCGGCATTAGCCGCTTTGGCTGGACCGAACAGCACGCCTGCACCGTGGAAGACGTCAATGGCGGCCAGGGTGGAAGGCATATTTGCGCCTTCGCCAATGGCCTTCACGCCACCTTTGATTAGAAGGGCCGCAGCTTCTTCATCGATCTCATTTTGCGTTGCACATGGAAGAGCAATATCACAAGGGATGGACCAGATGCCTTCACAGCCTTCGGTATATGTAGCATGCGGATGTTCTTTGATGTATTCGCTGATGCGAAGACGATCAACCTCTTTCAGACGTTTCACGGTATCCAGGTTGATGCCTTGTGGATCGTGTATGTAGCCACCTGAGTCACTACACGCAACGACTGTAGCTCCAAGCTCCTGTGCCTTCTGAATGGCATAGATGGACACATTACCAGAGCCAGAGACAACGACTGTGCTGTCTTGGAAGCTGAGTCCCTTGGATTGCAGCATCTCCTTCACGAAGTACACACAGCCGAAGCCAGTCGCTTCCTTACGTGCCAAGCTTCCTCCGTACAGCAGTCCTTTACCTGTCAATACGCCTGCCACATGTCCGCCATGGATACGTTTGTATTGGCCGAACATATAACCGATTTCCCTTGCGCCTACACCAATGTCACCTGCCGGTACATCGGTATCGGAACCAATATATTTGTACAGTTCAGTCATGAAGCTTTGCGTGAAACGCATGACTTCCAGATCCGATTTTCCTTTGGGATCGAAGTCAGAACCACCTTTACCACCGCCAATAGGCAGACCGGTCAAAGCATTTTTGAAGATCTGTTCGAAGCCAAGGAACTTGATGATGCCCGAGTATACAGAAGGATGGAAGCGAAGTCCGCCTTTGTAAGGGCCAATGGCACTGTTGAATTGCACCCGGAATCCACGGTTAACCTGAACTTTGCCCTGATCATCTACCCATGGGACACGGAATGTGATTACACGTTCGGGTTCAACAAGCTGTTCCAGCAGACTATGGTTCCTATACTTGGGGTGTGCTTCAATAACAGGAATAAGGGAATCCAGAATTTCTTTGACAGCTTGATGGAACTCATCTTCGTGCGGATTTCTGGCGACAACCGACTCATAAACGGAATGAACATATTCTGCGGCAGTAACTTGAACGGACTCTGTAGTTTCTTTTGTTATCGTGGACACTTTTTCGATGCACTCCTTTATTGTGTTAAAGTCTGTAGAGGCTTATTTGCATAAATTGAATAAAAGTTTGTAGTTAAATATACAGGAAAGCAAATAAAAATACGAGATGAAAATTCATAAAATGTTTTTTATGCAGTAATTAAAATGTTCTATGGATCTACCATATGATGTGAAGAATTAAGTTATTAAATGGAAGATATGACCACAAATGATAATAAAAAAGCAAGTTAGACGAATATACTGGATTAAAATATTAGTTTTGGTAAGATGGTAAGAAGGTCTCGTATCCCGGGGTCTTTTTATAATAAAAAGGAGGAAAACAAGATGATGAAGAGAAACATGCCAATCAACATGGAGAATAAGGCTTGTATAGGGGGTGAAATCTACTATGAACCATAGGACTTCCCGCCATAATTGCAGAGAGAAGCTGGTGAGCCAGCTATTTACATTCGGTGAAGAGAAAAGAACATTTCTCGACGCCTATTTCGACGTGCGTGATCCAGAGCGGATACAGTTGGAAAAACAACTGTCGGCATATACGGAGTATGTGGAAAAACTACTCCTGGGCCCTGATGAAGATTTGGACTCAGCTGTATTGATCGGCAGTCATATTGATTTTGAATATCTCGATTTTCATACGTCAGATTCGTTCATGATTGTTATGCCAGAAGATACCGATCCTGATGAGGGTCGTATTTCCTTCCTCTCTCCAGTAGGGAGTCAATTACTGCTTGGCAGTATAGGGGAAGTTAGGCCTGTTCATACACCATCAGGTTCCATGAGAATTCGCATCACGGGGATTGAGCTGAGGAGCGAAACCTTGAACGAGCCGGCCCTAGGGGGTGCAGATCATGCACTTTAAAGAGACAGACTTACCAGGGATTGGACGTAAATACTGGTTGCATACCCGTAGTGGTGAGCACTTGGTCATTGTGATTCATAACGACGAGCGACGTGACTTGTTCCATATGGAGTCAGGGGGTACGCCTGAAGAAGTGGGTGATATGGTATCTCTTGTCACCCTGGACGATGATGAAGCCCGGGCAGTAGCCGCCATCGTTGGTGGTATGACCTATAAACCGAAGTTTCAGGATGAGCGTGAAGTGATGCTTGAAGGGCTGTTAATCGAATGGCTGCGAATTGAACCTCACGCCGCAAGCGTTGGCATGACGATTGGTGAACTGGATATCCGTCAGGCCACGGGCGCCGTAATTCTCGCTGTTGTAACCAAGGATAAGGAGAAGCATTTTAATCCAGGCCCGGATTATGCTTTTACCGCTGGAGCTACAATTGTAGTTGCCGGTGAACGGAATCAGATCAAACATCTCAAACAATTGTTGACTGATGGACGGACTTAGCCTATGGATATGCTCATATTCGAAGTGGGAATTGCCGTTGCGCTGATTACACTTACTGGGCTGATATCTTCAAAATTACGATTTTCGGTCATTCCTTTCTATATCCTCATTGGTATGGCTGTTGGACCACATGCACCACAGATTGGCATAGTGGATTTACGTTTTATCGAAAGTTCGACCTTTATTGAATTTATGGGCAGGCTTGGCATTCTGTTTTTGTTATTTTATCTGGGTTTGGAGTTCTCGGTCTCCCGTTTATTAAAGTCTGGTAAAGCCATTCTGACCGGGGGCATGTTCTATGTAGGCCTAAATTTTGTCTCTGGATTGCTGTTGGGGTGGTTCATGGATCTGCCCCTTCAGGAGACACTTGTTGTCTGCGGGATCATGACCAGCTCTTCTACAGCCATTGTAGCTAAAGTGCTCGTTGATCTGAAACGCACGGCAAACCCTGAAACAGAGATTATCATGGGCATGATCATGTTTGATGACTTGTTCATCGCGATTCATATCTCCATCCTGACTGGGCTTGTGCTCAGCGGGGCAACTTCATTCTTAAGTGTTCTGCTGGTATCGCTGTCTGCCCTGCTGTTTATTGTGCTGTTCCTGATTATTGGCAGGAAAAGCATCAAATATATTGATAAGGCACTGAATATCAAGTCATCAGAGTTGTTCCTGCTTACCGTCATGACACTGCTCTTCCTGGTGGCTGGTTTCTCGGAGACACTGCATGTAGCGGAAGCTATTGGAGCGTTGATGATGGGGCTTGTGCTGGGCGAATCAAGACATGTGAGTCGGATTGAACATCAGATCATGCCTTTCAAAGATTTTTTTGGTGCAATTTTCTTCTTCAGTTTTGGCCTGACCATCGAGCCGGCTTCACTTGGCGGAGCTGTTGGGATGACGATTATTGCCGTTATTCTGACGATTGCCAGTAACTATGGTGCAGGTATGATCGCTGGCAGACTGGCTGGAATGAGCCCTAAAGCATCATTGAATGTGGGCTTTACCCTGGTCTCGCGGGGTGAATTCTCCATTATCATGGCGAACATCGGCAAGGCCGGAGGGCTGATGGCATCCATCCAATCGTTTGCCGTGTTGTATGTGTTAATTCTGGCTGTGCTGGGGCCTATCCTGACAAAAGAATCTCCGCGGATTTACGCATCGTATGAGCGACTAAGGAAGCGGATGAAACGAAGGGAAACGGGTTGAGTCTAACGCTGGCTGTCCTTGGACAGACCGGATATTCGAACCGTAGTGTTTAATAGGCGTCACACCATTTGGAGAGAGAAATTACTCCGGGGTGTGGCGCTTTTTTTATTATTGGGAATCGACCAAATATCGGCTTGTAATCATGCTCATTCCACCAATTTATGGTATGTATCCATATCTTGTGCGTGGTCGTGAATATCCAAGTTCAGAGACGGGACTTTGGATGTGATTTAATAGAGAGGGATTGAAAATAAACAGTTATTATGTAAAATAATGTTATATTCAAATCTAGTAGTTGAACCAACCATTTACACGAGAACGTAGAGGAGGAATAGCTTATGAACAAGAAAAGTAGATTTCAACGGTTAAAATGGGCCGGTACAGGGATGTTGCTCAGTCTCGTATTATTTGCTCTACCTGCATCTGCCGCATGGAACGATACATATCAGGGTTACGCGACGTATACAGGCTCAGGCTACTCGGGAGGTGCAGTGTTGCTTGATCCCATCCCGGCGGACATGAAGATTACTGCACTTAATCCGTTCCAACTTAATTATAACGGTGTCAAAGCCGCTTTAGCGGGAGCCTATCTCGAGGTGCAGGGTCCTAAAGGCAAAACAACCGTCTATGTAACAGATCTCTATCCAGAAGGCGCCAGCGGAGCGCTGGATCTCTCACCGAATGCTTTTAACCTGATCGGTGACCCAAAGGCAGGCAAAATCAATATCAGCTGGAAAGTGGTCAAAGCCCCAATTCAAGGCAACGTCTCCTATCGGATTAAGGAAGGCAGCAGTCAGTGGTGGGCAGCCATTCAGGTTCGTAATCACAAATATCCGGTGCTAAAGTTCGAAGTGAAACAGAAGGATGGTACGTGGCTCAATCTTGAAAAGCAAGACTATAATCATTTCCTCGGAACTGGACTGGGCAAAGAAAAACTAAACGTGCGTATTACCGATATTCGCGGTCAGGTATTAAATGACACGATCCCGGCTCTGCCTAATGATGGGTCAGGCGGTGCATATATCGTACCGGGCAATGTACAGTTTCCCGATTGACAGATATACGAAGGTGTTATAAAAAGAAGTATGGTCATAGACGTATTCTTAACGAAAAGTCGTACACTGTACGGCTTTTTTTGTATACGAAAAGAGGAGAATGTACCCGTATGAAAAAAAGTTTGCCTTCATATCAGACAACACATCCCTATTGGAAACAGTATCAGGCCTTTTTCCCGGAAGAAGTTAGGCTAGGGGAGCATACATTTCCTGAGGAAGAATGGTCGGAGTCAAATGGGGTTCATCTGCATATCGACCGCTTGCCTGCGCCGGAGTCTTCAATCAAAATCCTGTTCATTCATGGGGCGGGAGGCAATGGCAGGTTGCTTGCTCCGTATGCCCGTATGTTGCAGCGGCATGGGTACGAGGTGGTGTCGCCGGATCTTCCGCCGTATGGGTTAAGTTACGCAATGTCTGGTACACGTATCAACTACGAACTATGGATAGAGCTGCTTGTGTCACTCATCGAACGGGAATACAAGAAAGACGGCAAGCCAATCGTTGTATTGGGAAGTAGTATCGGAGGTATGCTTGCCTATCACACCAGTGCACGCAGCAAGTGTGTTAAGGGTTTGATCGCAACTACATTTGTAGATACGAGTAACCCGGAAATGCGTGACCAGCTTGCGCCGAATCGTCTGGTAAGCCGGGCGGGAAAACGGATGATGGATATGTTCCCTGGTCTGCTGGATCATGTACGTATTTCGGTCAAGCAGGTATCCCGGATGCAACTGATTACCAATAACAAGGACTTAACCCGGCTTATTATGGATGATCCACAAGCGGCAGCTACACGTATTCCGTTGGAATTATTAAGAACATTCCTTAATAAAAAATCGGAGGTAAGCCCGGAACAGTTCAGCCAGTGTCCGGTCCTGTTGGTTCACCCTGAACTGGACCCCATGACACCAATCAGGTTCAGCCAATCTTTTTTTGATCGTCTGGTGGTAGACAAGGAATGTGTGATCTTGGAAGGGGCAGGCCATTTTCCTATAGAGCAGCCAGGACTGAACCAGTTGGAGGTAGCGGTACTACGATTTTTACAACAAATTCACTGATTTAAGATCATGATATTGCTTCAAGTACATAATTCTAAAATCCTAAGTACGTAAAACACCTCCCATTAAGGGAGGTGTATTTTAATGTTCTTGATATGAACTGCACTACCGCCAACCTGAATCTGTGTGATTTCATTAGAGCTGCCCAGCGTTAATCTGGCTCGGATCTCGGAGGGGCGGTTCATGGTATACCCTTGTCTGATCGTGTACGTGTGAAGATGAGGATCTGTAAGCTGGTTGTACTGGGATAAATAACAGAGCATTGCACCATTGGATGTGCCCGTTGCGCTCTCTTCCGGTATATCATAAAGCGGTGCAAAATTACGGCATTCTGCGAGAACGTTCATATCATCTGATTCGAGTGTAAACACGTGATAACCTATGGCATGATGAGCCCTACTTATTTCAGTGATACGCTGGAAGTCAGGATCGATTTTGGTTAGAACATCAATATCTTTAACGGCTATCATGATATCGGGTAGCCCGGTAGACACAATCTGTACAGGTAGTTCAGCATGCAAATCCTCCATAGAAATACGTAACGAATCGGCAATCTGCTGTCGATCCACGATCTCCCCAAACTCCGGCAACGTCTGAGACAGATAGACTTCTCCATTGACTTCGATATCAACTTTAAGAATTCCGGCCAGTGTCTCCAGTGTATATGTACCAACATTAACGAGCAGCTGTGTCTTCATTAGATAAAACAAAGCAATTGTGGCATGTCCACATAGATCGACTTCATCACTTGGGGTAAAGTAACGCACTTTGAAATCTGCCTGATCCGACGGCATAACAAATGCAGTCTCTGAAAAACCGACTTGTCTGGCAATCTCCTGCATCTGGGTTTCAGACAAATGTGCTGCTTGTAAAACAACACCTGCGGGGTTTCCTCCATGAGCCTGATCCGAAAATGCATGTAATGTACTTACTTCTACTTCCATCGTGTTACCTCGCTTGTTCAGTTATTGGGTTAAGATTTAACTTCATCACTAATCGACATTATATCACGATTGTTGAATTGGCTTGTGAATCTCAGATTGTTGTGAATTTTGAATGAATAGGTCAAGTGATTGCTGGGAAAGGGTAATGATGGAGGAGAGCATAACGATAATCCAATGGAAAGGCTGGGATCTCTAATGAAAGCAATTGTGATTGAGGAATTTGGTGGAGCGGAACAATTGAAGGAACAGGAAGTAGCCAAGCCAAGATGTGGAGTGAATCAGGTGTTAATCCGAACGCATGCCACGTCGGTGAATCCGGTAGACTTCAAAATCAGACAAGGTGATATGAAAGAAGCAGCGGAGAATTTTCCGTTGATTCTGGGCGGCGATGTTGCGGGTATTGTGGCTGAAGCAGGTTCCAATGTCACGCGGTTCAGAGAAGGTGATCGGGTATTTGCGCGTCCGCGTCAATTCGGGACCTATGCAGAATATGTTGCTGTCGATGCAGACATTATAGCCCGTATACCGGAGCAACTGAGTTTCGAGGAAGCGGCAGCGATCCCGCTGGCTGCGATGACGGCTTGGCAAGCCCTTGTGGATCATGGACGTTTAGGCAAAGGGCAGAAGTTACTCATTCATGCTGGTGCAGGTGGTGTGGGAACATATGCAATTCAGATCGCCAAGTCCCTAGGCGCTGAAGTGGCTTCCACGGCAAGTGAATCAAACGAAGCGTTGCTTCGCTCGTTGGGTGTGGATCATTTTATCAACTATAAAAAAGAAGATTTCTCGGAGATTCTCTCCGGTTATGATGTTGTACTGGACACCATGGGCGGTGATATTCAGCGCGACAGCTTCAAAGTGTTAAAGTCTGGCGGACATCTCGTGTCCTTGGTGGAACAACCGGATGAGAAGCTTGCTAAGGAAGCCGGAGTAACGGCCAACGTCTTCATGATGGAGCCCAAAGGGGATCAACTGGATCAGCTGGCTGAACTGGCTGCGGAAGGCAAGCTCAAATCGATTATTGATGGAACGTACCCGCTAACTCAACAGGGAGTAAGGGAAGCACATGAGAAGAGTGAAACCCATCATACCCGAGGGAAACTGGTTATTCAGGTGCAATAGAATTCATTAACTGGTAGAAGTATTTGGACTCATGAGTCTGATACAGATTGAACCAGGCCTGTAATGTTTCTGGTGAAAAGACATTCAACTGCTTCAACACATGCATCGTAAATTCTAACGGAGCTATTCCAGATGCAGTAACTAGATTTCCATCGGTTACTGCTGGCTCCGTTTGATAATATGTTTCCCCAGTATATTCTGGGCATATCATCTTCAGGTATTCTAAATCATTGCTTGTATGTTGTCTGGAATCCAGTATCCCTATTTTTGCAAGTGCAACAGTCGCACCGCAAATCGCTGCAATAACCGTACCCTCTTCTATAGAGGCAGCAACTTTTTTCAATAGGGGATCATGGATGGTGTCCATCCAGGTGTTTCCTCCTGGAAGAATGATGACGTCGTCACCTTTCAATGAACATTCATCAATAGAAATATGAGGAAGGATGTTCAATCCGCCCATGGTAGTTACCGGATGTTTATCCACGCCTACGGTTACGACCTGTAAAGGCTTGATCTCTTTCCTGAAATACCTTCCCGAGTTCAATTCAGCAGTTAGATATCCTATCTCCCAGTCTGACATCGTATCAAATACATATAGATATACGTTCTTCGTTTGCATCATACACGCTCCTTTTGTTATTCATGATTGAATGGATTACTCTCCTATTATAAAAAAACTTCACTGACATCTACGGTCAGTGAAGTTTTTAAATTTGAAAATTAACTGCCCTGCCAACCAATATAGGTATTCTCCCCAATTGTTATGGAATAAGATATAATAGGAGAAATTTATTCCATTTTGTGCATGAGGTGATTAGGATGTCCAACGAACTCATTCAAGCCATTCAATTGTTAAAAGAAAAGAAATGGGTGGATCTGACTCATACGTTTGGTCCAGGCTCTCCACATTTTTCAGCTTTCGAAGCAGCGCAATTCGATACACTGTTTGATCACGATCAAGGCTTCTTTGCCCAGAGCTTCAAGTTCCCGGGTCAATACGGGACACATCTTGATGCGCCGATCCACTTCGTTCGGGATACCCGGTATCTGGATGAACTAGGTTTGAAGGAGCTTGTGCTCCCGCTTGTGGTCATTGACCAGTCTGCCGAAGTAGAGAACAATCCGGATTTTACACTGGAAGTGGAGCATATTCTTGCATTTGAAAGAGAGCATGGCGTGATTGAAGCTGGAAGCTTTGTAGCCTTACGTACCGATTGGAGCAAACGCTGGCCTAACCATGAAACATTTGATAACAAGGATGCGGAGGGCAACAGTCATGCACCCGGATGGTCGGTTAGTGCGCTCATGTTTTTATTTGAGGAGAGAAAAGTACAAGCCATTGGGCATGAAACCTTTGACACGGATTCAGCGGTGGATTATCAGAAGAATGGAGCACTTCTGGCAGAATATTATGTACTTGCTCAGGATACATACCAGGTCGAGCTGTTAACAAACCTGGATCAGGTGCCGGCTAAAGGCGCTGTTATTTTCAATATTGTACCCAAAGCGGAGAAAGCATCTGGCTTTCCAGTCCGGTCTTTTGCCATTTTGCCGTAAAACTAGCTAGATCAAAAGCTGAAATAGATAAATCAGGCACAGAACTCAGAATACTCAAGTAGACAGCCGGCTAAATAGTCGGCTGTTTTTCAGTTAAGATAACTGGCAGGTTAGCGTAGCCGTACAAGAAAAATTAGCATTATGGGAGAAGGAGTAGCAGTATATTTCTGGAATATATTATTATTGGGAATTACTGAGATGGGGTGTGTATAAGATGGACAAGCATTACGAAAACCTTCTGTTAGCTTTTGAAGAAGCAGAAAAGGCTAGAGATGAAGGTACTTTTCCTATCGGTGCAATTATTGTTGATGCAGATGGTTCAGTTGTAAGCCGAGGTAGGAACAGAGTTTTTTTAAGCTGTGATTCTACAGCTCACGCCGAAGTGGACGCTATAAGAAAAGCCGGAAATGTGATACTTCATCTTGAGAGCAAGAAATTTATTCCAAAGAACGAACTTACCTTATATACTACCTGTGAGCCTTGTCCCATGTGCACAGGTACAATCGTGTTGTCTTTGATTAAAAAAGTGGTTTGGGCTGCAAATGATAGGGATATAGGTGCATTTAAAAAATTCAAGGAATTAAATAGCGAATTACCTATTTATAATGATCTGTTCCACGACATCGTGTTTGTTGCAGCCCCTTACAGAGATTTAGAGTTGAGACAAAGAAAAATGTTAGCAGAATGGAACAACAGCCGTGGGTATAGCGATAATCATTGGAATGATGAATTAGTAAATGAAACTGTTCAATAATAAATGAAACTTTGCACCTGATGTATTAAGCTAACGGGCAGGTTAGCTTAAATGAACAGTAAGCATAAAATAGATTATTCTACTATATTCCAGTAAGATGAGTGGTAATATACCTGAACGAAGAGGAGGAATCAATGGAACACGGAAAATTATAATAGGGTTATGTCAATTTGTTTCTGGAGGGACGACTTTAAAATTAAGGTAATAAGGACATTATTGGACGCCGATAAGTTCGCAAGCACCAGGACCTACTTCTAATTTAGAAAGGCGTGGAAATCGAGATTATCTGATTATTTGGATTTATGATTCATGTTATAAACGTTAACAAGTTTTAATTCGAGTTTTTGAGGTGATTTTCATCGAAATTTTCATCGAAGTTATAGACCATACAGAAGAAGAGGAGATCCGCATCAGGTGTCACCAGGTAGACGAAGAAATATATGAGCTCGTTAATAAAATAAAAACCGAAACGCTCATTATACTTGGTTACCATGAGGATAAGATCAGCCGTATCAAACTTAGTGATATTTATTATTTTGAAGCTGTTGACGGCAGAGTGTTTGCGTATGGTAAGAACAACGTTCATGAAGTCAAACAAAAGCTTTATGAACTTGAGGAACTATGCAGAGAGAAGCATTGTTTTCGCGCCTCCAAATCCACCATCCTAAATATAGCTAAGATTACTAGTATTCATCCGTCGATTAGCGGCCGTTTTCAGGCATTATTGGATAACGGGGAAAAGGTAGTCATATCACGGCAGTATGTGCCCATGCTTAAGCACATGCTTGGATTATAAAGGGGGACCTACATGAAGTATTTTGGCCTCATCAAAGAAATGATCAGAGATTTCTTAATTATATTCGCCTCCATCATGATAATCATCGCTATATTACGGCAAATCTATACTCCTGATTCTAGTTTTGAGTTAAACACGATTTTCACAATTATGGCGTTCTCTTTTCTGGGTGCTTTAACTGGAATCATATTATATATGCCGCATTCGATTAGCGAGAATAAAATGCGCTTGTGGGTAGTTTTTCATTTTCTCTTTCTGGAATCTGTTTTAATTTCTCTCGCTGTCATATTGAATCTCGTATACACCACTTCCGGTATATTATTATTGGCTTTGCAAATTGCCGTAGTATATGCGATCGTTCGCCTGCTGGCCTATAGGAGCGACAAAAAGGAAGCTCAAATGATTAATAAAAGATTAAAAACATTTAAAAACGAGAATTAGAAGGTATACACAACGCAGAGTAAGTACACTTCATTGCGTTGTTTTTTACAACTTAGTGGCCTTCAGCTACAGCTTATCGTTTATGCGTATACACATCCTCTACCATTTCTTATGATGAACTCATAAAAAGTTGGAGGAGGAGAGAAGACTTATGGAAATTTTAATACTTATTGTTATGTTGGTTTTTGAGCTTGCAATTGCCGTTTATTCCATTGCAACCAAGCAAAGCCACAGCAAGATAAAGAGTTTGATGAGAATCACAACATTTATAGTATTCATAATGCTGATCTTAGGGAACATCGTCGTATGGGAGTACACTTGGGGGCTGTTTGCAGGCTTGCTCTTTATATTAGCTTTCAAAGAAATGGTTGCACTCCTGCGCAAACAAACACATACTCCGGGTTACAAAGTTTTTTCTACGATTTTGAAATTCCTTTTGCTAGCACTGACTATCGTTGTCACTCTTGTTCCGGTTTTACTTTTTCCACAGTATAAATTGCCACAAGTGACAGGTCCGTATGCAGTGGCCACCGCCACTTACAGCTATGTGGACATGAATCGTATTGAAGAATTTACGGATCGAGAAAACAATCGGTTTGTTAATGTAGAATTTTGGTATCCTGAAAATGCAGACGCAACCTATCCTTTACTTATGTTCTCCCATGGAGCATTCGGTATTAAAGCAAGCAACACTTCTACCTTTACAGAACTTGCGAGCCACGGTTATGTCGTCGTTTCCATTGATCATCCTTATCATTCTTTTTATACCATTTCCGAGGCTGGAAAGATTGTGACAGTTAACCCCGAGTATATGCAAGAAGTCAACAATGCAAATAAAGCAGGTTTTTATTCGCTTGGTGAGTATTTCGAGCTTACTCAAAAATGGATAACAATGCGAACTGATGATATGGATTTTGTCATGGATACTATTTTAGAACAAGCAGGGCAAAATAAAGATCCTGTATATGAGCGAATCGATATACAAAAAATAGGCGTGTTCGGTCATTCTATGGGTGGAGCGGCAAGCGTAGCACTGGGCAGAGAACGCGATGACATTGACGCAGTGGTAAATATAGATTCTCCGTTCTTTAGCGAGCTTTCGTATGATGAAGCTACGAACGAACTATCTGTAAAATCCGAAGCTTACACAATCCCGCTTCTTAACATTTATTCGGATGATGTATGGGTACAGCTGGACAGCAGCTCTTCTTATATCGCGAATAAAATTTCAAATGAAAATTTTAAAGGAGCATACACCGTTCATTTTAAAGGCGCAAAACATTTAAGTTTGACTGATCTACCTTTATTCTCTCCTATATTGGCAGACCTGTTGCAGGGTGGAAAAGCAGATATCGATAAGTATTATGCGATTGAAACTCAAAATGAACTTATCCTTCGTTTTTTTGACTCTGTGCTAAAGAATCAAGGTCAGTTTGCTCCAAAAGCGACGTATTAAGTATCTGTCGAGTTAATGAATTTAAGTAATGTGGGCAAGTAAAACAATTGTGAACACAAGATAAATTATGCCAATGACAAAGATGGAGCGATAGGAAGCAGTATAATCTTTATATACTAGATTATTAAACTAACGGGAAACGTTAATTCAATAAAACTAAGAAAGCAGCCGACCATTGTGATTGGATGCTTTTATTCAACTAGCGGGCAGGTTAGTTTAACAAGGTACTTAAATTGGTCGAACTGGGCGGTTTTGTACAGTGCGAAGAAGTGATTAGCTAGTGGAGTTGGCAATGAGCTCACGCTCGGTTACAACATCATCAAGTGGCTTCCTGGTGTCGATCTCAACAGTAGCTCCAGCACGTAAGAGGGGTTCAACACTAGCGACGTTTTTTATAATTTCTTCACGTTGTTCGACAGTTTTTCCATAATCGTTTGTCTTACGGGAAGCTATACGTTCAAGGATTACTTCGAGGGGTACACTTAACAACACTACTGCGTCAAACATCGGGTAAAACTTCCTCTGATTTGATACACAACCTGAAATGAATAAAGTACCTTCGCTATGTTCAGTGAGCAGCTCATCAATTCGATTCTCGTTCCATAACCACCCAGAACCATCCACATTCTCACTCCAACCATCATAATCGGTATCGATAATTCTATGCCCCCTATGAGCAAGTTCGCCTAGAACCGTTGATTTACCTGTACCCGACATTCCTGTCACCAGAATTATCACCTTCTTTATTGATATTGAGTCCGAAGTATTTGTCATATTTTCACTCCCTTTATAAGAAAGTCCCTTGGACTAGATTAACACATAAAGGCAATAAACTGGCAACAGGTAAGAAACTTATCAGGAACCAAGTCTAGCTAGGATTTGACCTATTGAAACAAAAAATTGTATTTTGGCAAACTTATGGGTTAAGTCACAACTAACAAAGTCTAAATGATTCAAATATGTAAATAGCAAGGGAGGCGTATTCCGCCTCCTTTTTATGTTGTTACTTTTGATCCGAGTGAGGATCTTGATTAAATCTTTGAGAGATTTTTTTCTCTGTTTTCTTACGCCGTATCCAGCGCTTGAGTATGCCTTCTTCTTTGCGTTCTTGCAGTGTTTCCTTCAAGCCTTGAATCATAAATTCCGATCTTCGTCTGTCATCCCGACTAATCTCGCGTAATTCCTTAATAAATTTGTCGTCCATATCTGCCTCTCGCTTATTCAGGATAATCTCATTATACCGAACGTACGTTCTTTTATCAAGTTTTTCCATTACGAATGATTTTCGAGATCTATATAGTGAAAAGAAGCACAGGAACAATACGCGGCATGTGTGAGAATGGTACTAGAGGGTTTGAGCATAATCCTCCATATATGAAGTTGAGAAACGAGAGAAAGGAAGGAGCCATTCATGATGAAGCAACGTATAGGCAGATCGTGGTTACTCATGTTGATGCTTGGAATGCTGGGGATTGGGGCGATCATTGGAGGCATCATTTTAATCATAGACCCATCCGGAAGTATGGTGAATTTGCCCGCATCTTTGTTAGAGAATTCTCCGTTTGCCAGTTTTTTGTTCCCGGGGATCATCCTATTGCTGGTTCTTGGCGTGATGCCTACAACGATTGCTATTTCGCTCATCCGCTACGTTCATTGGGGGATGGGTGAGAGAATGAATCTCTATCCTGACCGCTATTGGGCTTGGACTTTTTCATTGTATACAGGGTTTGCTCTCATCATCTGGATTATGGCGCAGGTGTACTGGATTCAGGATGTTTCTATCATTCACTTGGTCTATTTTGCATGGGGAGTGGGTATTCAAGTTGTGACCTTATTGCCCGGGGTACAACAAATCTATTCAAAATAAACTGCTTGTATATTGAACAAACGGCTGCCGAAAGAATCGTTAAATGATTCTTTCGGCAGTTATTTTTTTATGGGCATCGAGATAATACGCGTTGTTGTAGTCATGTTGTCCACATCTTCCTTGGACTGAAAAGGGCTCGGATAAATCTAAATCATATTGACAAAGAACTATTATCCTCGCATACTTACGTAACATACTTTATAAAGTTTGTTTATTAACTAGAGAAATAGTCACATGTGGTAAGTATCGCAAAATCATAATCCACATGAAACGGGGAGGTAAGTATGGATGGTCTACGTTATTATGGCAGTTATCATTTGGGCAGGTACCTATGCAAGTATGGCCTTGTCCAAGCAACCGATAGAAGTGAAGCCTGTGAAGTCGATGGATGATTTGTTTGAGTGAACAATGCAACTCTGCCGATTTCGATCCTTTGCCAGCACGATGGAACTCATGTGTTGGAGTAAGGTATTATGTTATGATATGGTGTGAAATGACATGCATACCATTGCTTTGGTTCAATTGAACCAGAGTAGAAACGAGAGGGTTATGAAAAAAGCCAACGCTACAATGATGAAATACATCAATTTGAATAATGTGCGTGAAGTCATGCAGCAGATTGAGACGGCGACCAAACCACAATTAGCTTTACTAACCAATCTTAGTGTAGTTACCATTAATGCGCTGATTCAGGAATTATGTGATGGCGGAGAGTTGTTCCAGGATAAAGTGGTTCCGTCTAACGGTGGTCGTCCTGCTCAGGCATATCGATATAATTATAACTTCAAGCTTGCTCTTGTTCTTTACATCAAAGAGATGAAAGGTCAGGAGTTAATTTCGGCAACGGTCATGAATCTGGAGAATAAGGTTGTGTTGAAGGAAGAGAGTCTCTTGCCTGCTTTCGATAAACAGCATGTGCTGCAACTTATCGCGCGTTTCATTGCGGAGTATCCGTCCATTGATATGATCGGCATCGGTATTCCGGGGCAAGCCGTGGATGGAGACATCACAGTGAGCAGTCATGAAGAACTTATCCATTCACATCTGATCAGGGAGATCGAGAGCGAGTTCCAACTGAAAGTTCTCGTGGAAAATGATGTTAATGCAGCGATTAGCGGATACTGTACTCAGCATGCTGATATGAAGGAACAGAATGTAGCCGGAATTTATTTTCCGAACCGATATCCGCCGGGTATGGGCATGATGTTGAATGGACAGATGATCCGTGGGAAAAACGGGATGTTTGGTGAGATCAAATATCTTCCTTATTCACCTGATTGGCACCGTGACATGAGCAAAGATGATTTTGTACTGAACGTATGTCACATCCTGCAAACGATTAATGCCGTCGTTGCCCCGCACCAGATTGTCATTTATCAGGAACGGGTGGAGAGAGAAGAGCTGGACTTGGCATGGAAACAGTACGGGAAGGATCATCCCATGCCGTCGTTGCCCGAGATTGTACATCAGGACTCGTTTCAACATGATTTCGATGCTGGGTTACGAGAAATGGTTCTTCAAGCCTTGAAGTCAGGAATTCTATCAAACGCCTTATGACCCATAGGTCATGTTGGTGGATTTAATTCTACAAATTGCAGGAACAAGCGTAGAGGAGGATTCATGATGCGTGAAGAAGAGAGAATCATGAAGGGCGTGTTGTTTAGTCCAAGTGATCCCGAATTAAAGATCATCAAAAGGCGAGCCCATAATCTCAGTCAGCGTTACAGTCAGACCTTTGAAGAACAGACTGAGGAAAGAAATCAGATATTGCAACAGTTACTGGGGCAGATCGGGGAAGGTGGATTCATGCAAGGCCCCATCTTTTTTCATTATGGTGTGCATACCCGAATAGGCGATCACTTCTTCGGTAATTACAATCTGACGATACAAGACGACGCACAAGTGACGATCGGGGACTATACCAGTTTTGGACCCAATGTCACGATTGTTACTCCCATTCACCCCATGATTGCCAGCGAGCGGAGACGGATGGTGGACCAGAACGGTGATGTGAAGTCACTATGTTATGCCAAACCGGTCACGATTGGTAACGATGTATGGATCTCGGCAAACGTTACAGTATGCGGGGGCGTAACGATTGGAGACGGCTGTGTGATCGGAGCAGGTAGCGTGGTGACTCGTGATATTCCACCGCATTCTTTTGCAGCAGGCGTACCGTGCAAAGTTATTCGCAAAATTACTGATGAAGACAGCATGCGAAACTATCCCGATGTTCTGGCAGATTGCCGTGTGCTGGAAGAATGACAAAAGGCTGCCATCAAGATCTTATAGATGATCTTGGTGACAACCTTTTTTGTTATACGTTTACTTGGAAGCGTTATAATTGCTTAAGAATTCTTTTACTTTTGTAGGATCAGCTTTCAATTCATTCCCGGTCTGAACGAGCGGGCTTACTGTGGAGTATGCTTTAAGTTTGTTGTTCTTGTAGAAACTCAAAATCTCATCCTGATTAATGGAGTACAGCACGGCTTTTCTCAGGTCACTGCTCTTGGCAACTTCACGATTGGCCGTATTAAACAACAGATAGGAGACAGCGTTACTTGGAAGACTCTGCAGTTTCAGTTTGCTGTCATTTTCGATGATGTCATACTTGGTTTCAGGTACACCGTAGTATAAGTGAATTTCACTGCTGCGAAGAGCAGAGAGTGCGCTGTCTGCATCCGCGATGAATCGGACGTTAACCTGAGCAATTTTTGGCTCATCTTCCGTGCCTTTACGGTAGGCCGGATTTTTTAAGAACACACCTTCATAGTCATTTTTATAAGACAAAATATAAGGTCCGCTAGTATAAAGGGTGTTATTGTATGCTGCGCCTTCAGTCACCGTGTTCTGATCACCGTAAGGAATATCTTTGTTGACGTCAAAGGAAGCTACATCATATGTGTTGATGCTCTCCACCTGTTTTTTGGACACGATACCCGCAGATTGGTGAGCCAGGTAGTTCAGAACTTGCGGGAAAGGTTCAGTTGTGGTCAGTTTAACGACCTGATATTTACCTGCGCTATTATCTGCTTTGGTTTTGTCAGTCACGAGTTCTGTAATTTTGCTGCCCAATCCTTGTTCCAATGCTTCGAGGATTGTGCCGTTACCGCTGGATTGTTTGATGGATTGTAATGCACTCAGATCCGTTACAACCTCAGCTTCTTTGATGTGTTCATGCAGACTGTACGTCCGGTGATCCGGAACGGAATCTTTATTTTTAGCACGATCCAGGGAGAAGATCACATCATCTGCACCGACACGTTCTCCTGTATCTACAGCTTTTTTGTTATCAATCTTCGCAAAGTTGATATCGTCTCTGAGAATGAAGTAGTAGTCCGAATTACCTTCAGCAATACTAAAGTTATGGGACAGTGATCCATCTGCTGTCAGCTGATCGTCATCCGTCAAGTTAACGAGACGTACGTACATATTGGTGTTCAACTGGTTGATGGAGCCGTCGTTTCCTTTGATTGGATCAAGGGAAGTCAGTACGGATGCACTTTGCGTCAGAATCAACGGATCTTTGGCATTTTTGGAGCTGTCCTTGAATTCAATCGGTTCCCAAGCCATGGCGCGGGATTTGGAGAGACGAACGGTGTCTACATTCAGAATGTCTTTGTTCACAGCCTGACTTTTCAGGGAAATGTACAAAGGAGCGATATATGCCTGATCCGTTACCAAGCGATCTTCCAATTGTTTGTACGTGTCTTTGTACTCATCTGGAGTTTGAGTAGCTGCCTGATCGATGAGCTTATCAAGTTCCCCATCGGCAAGGATACTGTAATCTCCACCTGTTTTGAAAAGGGAACGCACCGCATAATCGGGATTTCCCGTTACCGTTGTCCAGCTGGACAAGGCAATGTCATAATTCCCTGCATCCTGTTGGGATTTGAAGCTGCCGTAATCCGGCTGCAGGTTCAGTTTCACATTGAAGCCGTTTTTGGTCAGCTGGTCGCGGACAATGTTTACATCATTTTCGGAAGAACTCATGGCGAGCAGTTCAATGTCAGCCGGTTTTTGTGCAGTTTCTGTTGTGTCCGCTGGTGCGGTCTCCGCCTGGGATTCGGTTTTCGTTTTTACACTGCAGCCAGAAATCACAATGACGAGAATTAATAACAATGAGATCAGTGTACGTTTTTTCATGGGATTACCCTCCATATCTTGATTGTGTGATGTGTGTTTTCTTTTTTTCTATATCATTCATTTCAACCAATCAATTAGGCCTTTTCCAGCTTGGGATCAAGCGCATCACGCAGACCGTCACCGAGAAAGTTAAACGAAAGAACCAGCAGAATAATAGCCAAGCCTGGATAAATCGCCAGATAAGAGTGGGTTTCCAGGTATGTACTACCAAGCTTCAGAATGTTACCCCATTCCGGAATATGCGGCTCCACGCCGAGTCCCAGATAACTCAAACTGCTGGTAGCGATAACAGCTCCACCAATTGTAAGTGTGGACTTGATAATCATGGGCGCAAGGGAGTTGGGAATAATGTGTTTGAAAATAATCGTACGATTGTTGTACCCCAGTGCACGTGCAGCTTCCACAAATTCAAAAGTAGATACATAGAGCACACTGGCTCTCATGGTACGAGCGTAAGTTGGAATGGAACCCAGACTCAGCGCCAGAATGAGATTGACCGTATTGGCTCCAAACGCTGCAATAATGGCAATGGCGAGCAGAATTCCCGGAATCGCATAGAGAATATCGAGCAGCCGCATGATGATGTTATCCGTATGTCTTCCGTAGAAACCGGAGAATGCTCCGAGGACTCCACCGATCAACACAGGAATGATGGTCGACATGCAACCTACGATCAAGGAGATCCGGGCACCGAATACAATCCGGGAAAATAAACATCGTCCGAAGTCGTCCGTTCCCAAGGGATACGCAAGGGAAGGCGGTTGGAGCAGCGCCGAGTAGTTATTTTCCACAGCCATGCTGTAGTCAAAGGTAAAGAAGCTGCAGATCGATATCGAGAACAGAAAAATGATAAAAAACAAACCGGACATGGCAGTCATATTCGGAGCAAGCCGCTCCCACAGATCATTCCAGAAGTTTGATTTTTGTTTCCCCTGTCTGCGAATACGTCCAATAATGGAAATGCCGAGCAATAGGGCAAATACATTACCTGTGATTGAGGTCAGAATCAGTACTACACTGACACCAATCATCCAGCGAGAGAGGATAGAGGTCGCGTTATATTGGGATACGATAATCAGTACGACCAGGTCAATGACGAAAATAAATAGGAGCACCGCCATGGCTGGCAGAAAGTTGTCAGCCACATAGGGTTTGAAAACATTTAACGCGGACACACCGATGACGAACAACTGGGTCAACAGCATATACACCGCAAAGGTATACTCCACATTCCTGGCTTTTCGAATCAGATGAAAGGCTGCCGTTACGATAAATATATTGCCTGAAATGATGGCAAGCAGTTGAACCCAGGCAATCCTGCGTGTCAGAGTAGAGATCGTACCTGTACGGATCAAGTCTTTTCGAATTCGAAGGGTGATGACACTTTGGACCAGTGTGAAGAATACATAGATCCCAAGTATCGTTAGCAGATATGGTTTGAACGTCTGCCCGCTCCAGTCATAACTATTGAACAGCAATAATGCAGTCAAGAGAAGGGACGTGATCCAGGCAAAGCTTGCCTGACTGTATTCTCGAGAAGACTTAAGCCGGAAACGCATTTCTTGTGTTAAGGATGAATTTGTCATAATACACCTGCTTTAAGAGGTAGTTCAACACACACGTTAATATTGTTTCATCTTGGAGCGCACTCTTGGATCAATAAAAGCGTAGAGCAGATCAACCGCTACATTGATAATGGAGATCGTAATTGCTGTGTAGATTACTCCGCCCATGATACTCGGAATATCGGGGATGAATTGTTTATCCACAATATAGCTGCCGAGACCGCTGATATTAAACACTTTCTCCGTCACTGCTGCCCCGCCGAGCATGGCTCCGAATTGAAGTCCAACCACAGTAACGATTGGAATCAATGCATTACGTACAGCGTGTTTCAGCATGACCTGACGTTCGCTTAACCCCTTGGCGCGGGCGGTCATCACATAGTCCTCATGAATGACTTCCAGTGTGGAAGATCGAGTCATCCGTGCCACCGCAGCCGTGAGTCCCGTGCCTAACACAATGGTTGGCATAATGATCGACAGCCAATTTTGCGGGTTGAAGGTAGCGGGAAGCCACTGCAATTTGATCGAAAAGTTCAGAATGAAGATGAGTCCTTGCCAGAAATTCGGGATCGATAATCCAATCAGAGCGATAAACATAAACGTATAATCGAACCATGAATTAGGCTTAATCGCTGAGATGATACCGATAGGTAATGCAATGACAAGGGCTAACAGCAGGGAGATGACCGCGAGGGTCAAGGTAATTGGAAACTTCCTTGCAATCGTTGCTGTGACATCTTCATTTCCCGCAAAAGATTTGCCAAGATCGAAGAGAGCAACTCCCTTAATATTGTTCCAAAGCTGTGTAAGATAAGGCTGATCCAAGCCATACACCTGATTGAATGCTGCAATCTGTTCCTGCGTTGCTGTCTCTCCGAGAATGTTAGCTGCCGGGTTGAACGGAGACAGATACAAAATCGTAAATACGAGTGTGGCTACGCCCAGAATGACAAATACCGTCATCAGTATTCTTTCAAATATGTACTTTAGATAAGGATTTCCATACAAAAAGAGGATGCCATACATCAGACAGCCGGGAATAATGGATATCGCGAAAAACCACGGTTTGTCGATAAGGGTGTGGAATGTATCGGCCATCGTAAGACGTTGACTTCCCTGTTCCTGAAGTATGCGAGAAATCCGCTCCTTCAACTCATTCTGAACCGTTTCTTCCAACCATTCCTCGGTCTGACGTCTGAATTCTTCCTCACTGACCTGCTGCTGGAAGAAACGATGTTTGCGCCGCAGCTGATCTTCCACTTCCAACTTCAGCTTGTTCCGGTAAGAAGAAGCGAGCAGTTCTTGCTCAGCTGTCTGTCTGGCAGCTACCCAGCCGTCATTTTTTCGATTCGAACGCCATATTAG